>CAUZSM010000024.1:0-17725 GCA_963582685.1 Candidatus Thalassarchaeaceae archaeon
GAATCAGACGATGGATCTCACGCTGCACAATAGTGGACAGACCAACCTTTCAGTCTCACTCACGCCTTCACAACTCGTTCCACTGAGGTATTTCCAATCCACTTGGGATAGCACTTCGGCATCGGTAACCGGCAATAATTCCACTTGGGATGGTCATCAGTCAGGCCGCCCAGACTTCGTATTCCCGCTGCACATCAAGGGCGATGCGAATCTATCGTTGCCCAACGCCACCACGCTGATTCGAGCGAGGGCAGTTATGGAGGGTGAAGGATTCGATGGCGACCAGAATTACCAATCTGAGAACCGTATCTATCTGAGAATATGGCGTTGGACCGATAGCGACGGCGATGGGCTGTGGTGGAATGATTCTGATGGAGACGGCTACGTTGACGATGGCGATTGGACTGAGGCCAATTCTGAATTTGCTATGATTACTGAGCACGTCTACGCCTCTCCACAAGTCGAGGTGCGTGTTGGGAATCCCCATGATTGGGATGGAGATGGACTATTGCTCGGAGTTTATCGTGAATACATTCGGGCTCCCGATAAGACTCCCCTGCACATCGAGATGGACTGGACTGCATTCGGTCCGGCTTCTGATTCATGGATCAGTGCGCCCTCACTTGTCACTGTGCCCGCAAATAGCAGTATGACTGTACCGGTAACCATTGATGTGCCGCCCGACGCAGATGGTGGGCTGCGCCAACACGGGCTACGATTGCAGGCTCACGAGGTCGATGCCAATGGGACTGCGATTGCAAATGGCACAGTGCGAAAATGGTCGTGGCCGGTCATCACCAATGTCGGTTGGAATGGACCATTCACTGCCACCCCATTACCCGTGGATGGAAACCTGTCCAATCAGACGCTGTACGAGGAGACTTGGTTGCAAGGTGCGCAACGCTGGGGTTGGCGGTCTGAATCCGGTGACTGGAAGTTCCTGACCCTCGATTGGCCCACCTCACTTTCAGGTAATGGCTCGATTATCATCGATGTTGATTGGGCCAACAATACCTACACCGATGTCGATGTTCACTGGATGTCTGAGATTGCACATCCATTCTATGCTGATGACCCTGCTGCCTATGGTCCACGAAGTGTTGCAATCGAGACCGGCTCGACCAACAAAGACCGGGGTTCTGGAATCTATGGTTGGGAAACCAGCACCGGCAGCAGTCATGAGATGATAATCGCCGATGACTCACCGGGAACCAAGCAGATGTTGTTGCACTCGGCCATGCATGGGGTGAACACCAATGACAACCCCCTCAACATCACCGTTGGATATGTGGCACCGCTCGGGGCGGGGCTATCCACTGTGGTGCGTGACTGGTCTATGGCTGACGGCAATGCCTCCTATCACATCGGCTCGACCTTGCCGCTTGATGTTGTGAGCATGACCGCACACGGCTTCACTCAGCCGCAGTATCTGCCGAGTGAATTGGCCTATCCGGACACGGCGAACGATGTGACTACCGCTTCATACATCCGTCCATTCGCAGTATCCGGAGCCCAACTCATTGAGGTTGAAATCGGCTCACACATCAGCGGAGTGGATCTCGATCTCTACCTATATCGTGACAAGAACAACAACGGACAGTTGGACTGGGGCAATGAGCAAGTATCAGCAAGTGGCAACTGGAATTCCGAAGAATCGATTTCATTGTTGAATCCCCCCAGCGGAACGTATTGGGTCGTCGTGCACGGATATGCAACTCCTGGCCCGAACGCGACCTTCTGGTTGCGCTGGTCAGAAATCGGCGGCACCGACTTGGTGGTCGAAGGATGGGATGCTCTGAATAATTCTGAAATCTCCAATTTGTATGGCAATGGCTCCTCTGCTCTTGGTGGAATGGTACCCACGACTGTCACCGCGGTGAATCTCTCTTACAGCATGCCTAGTGAGGCTGGAACTTGGGCCGGATGGGTCGATGTGGTTCTGTCAAATGGCGGTGTGCTGCGACTGCCATACTCCTACACGCTGCTTGAATTACCCCCGATGGTAGAATTTGATTTGGAAGATGGCACCAGAACCAATCAAACCCTCAACATTTCCTTGTCCTCAATCGATTTAGGCACTGGCTTCAATCTTTCACGGCTCACCCTTGACTCAAATCCTGTTCATGATTGGCGTAACATGAGTTCTGCTACCCTCGAGGCATCGTATGCTGATGGTACACGCGTTGAAGGTGCGATGGAAAACTGGTCGCATTGGAATGAGAACAGAATGTATAGCGCCGGCTCACACTTTGTGGAGTCGGGCGGCATCCTCACCTTGGAAGCCGAATCAGCGATGATGAACTTGCCCGGCTCTGACAACGCCAGCAACATTGCTTGGCAGAATGCTACCGATGGAACACAGTACACCGGTAGCGGCTACATGCAGGCGGAGCCCGACCTAGGAGTGGACACAGGTGATTCTACCAATGGCAGCGAGTTGTCTTGGCAGGTCGAATTCAACGACGCCGGCACCTATTGGATTTGGGTGCGTATGCTACGTGTGGATGATGACAGTGACTCCATTCATGTCGGAATAGATGGGGAACCTGCCACCTATGGTGGGAATGGGCTATCCACAGACCAGCCCGGCTGGACGTGGGCGAATGCGGTTGACAACACCACACTGAACTGGCGAGCATGGTTGAGTGTGCCAGCAGCTGGCCGGCATACCATCAGTGTCTGGATGAAGGAGGATGGCATCCGATTCGATAGGTTGGTGCTTACTCAAAATATGCAGTGGACCCCGCCGACCACACCGACGACACCTGCCGAACGTTGGGATGATGTCACTATTCGGGCTGCTTGGCTGAATTGGACACTGCAGCCTGATGAGCGCTGGCAGACTTTCAACGCCACAGCGCTGGATATCCGCAATCTACTGAACCAGAGCAGTTTGATGGTCGAGTACGATGCGACCGCACCGATGATTGCCGTGCAAGGATGGAAGTTCCTCGACAATCGCTCTCACATCGATGATATCCGTATTCAGACCGACCCTGAGGCGACGTTATGGTTCAATGGCTCAGTGCTTGAAGTGGACCAAATTACCGGTATATCGACACCATCTATAGAATTACACCCAACCTATTGGTCACCAAATCAAGGTGATGTCATGAGTGGTGACCCATGGGATGCCTCAACGTGGAGTTGGGTTGACCTCAACGTGTTCGAAGTAGTCGCTCTAGACCCGGCTGGCAACTGGAATAACCTGTCTTTTGACATCGCGCATGACCCGTGGGGTCCAGAGAATGGCCCGGTATATCCGCAGATGACCATCGACGGAATCAGTGCTGAACATTGGGCTGGTTCTGAGGTGAATCTCGATGCCTCCACCTCTCCATTCAACATCTCAATTGGTGAGATTCGAACAACAGCGATATTCGATGTCAAAACTGCCTGCTTGAGCCTGAGGGAATACCAAGACCCGTGGGAGCCTGAGACTGCAGTATCGGTCTTCCGAGATTGCCAATCGGTCTCTTCGCCCCCATGGGGTTCAGATTCATCATCTCATATGCGAGGCCGCACATGGACACCACCGCCAATGATTGAATTCATCTTCGCATTTGACATCACTTTGGTTGATGATGGACCGTTCGCTATCACTCTTGAAGTCGAGGATTGGGCCGGTAACCACGGCGATATGTGGCGATTGTTGAACATTGACAGAACCGCACCAGTCATTTCGTGGAATGAGCCAGAGCCTGCCGCCATTCTTACTGACCACTTCCTGACAATGAATTGGTCAGTCAACGAGCTGGGAGTGCAAATTGTCGAAATTAACGGCGAATCTCAAGTTGTGCCCGGATTCATTGGTGAGGCTGGTGAGCAGACCTTCATTCTTGACTGGACTGGCAACCACACCGTTTGCATCATTGCTTCAGATTTGACCGGCGTATCGGGTGTTGCGATTCCAAATACTGCCCGCGAATGTCGCGCCTTCGTACTCCCATACGAAACCTATCTTCCTGATCTTTCAGCGCCGTGGAATTCGACACACGTCAACACAACTCGAGTATTCGCTGACCTGACTTTGGGTCCGAGCCAAACCTATGCTTGGTGGCATACTGCGACTGGGCTAAACAACTCAAATGGTTCACTTTATGCAGTCAGTGATGGCGGTGTTTCCCAACCAATTGACCTCGTCGAAGGAGAAAACAGTCTGCTATTCCATTTGCAAGCGCTGGACTTGATGTTCGTCTACCGACTGCAGGTGACATTGGACACCGGCACCCCCATCGTATCTATCGATTCACCCGCATACGGCACAGCAACCTATCGAGACAGAATTGCAGTGGAGGGTGAATGCGAATATCGCCTGAACGTTTCTATCGAAGTAGACGGCATTGTCACCGACGCTCCATGTAGGCCCGCTGGCACCTACGAGATCTGGGCCATGCTGCCGCATGCTAGCAATCAGTATATTCTCACCACTTCGCAGACCGACCTTGCCAACAATACTGGTTCGGCGAGTATCATGGTGGAGGTAGATCACTCGGCTCCTGCGGCTCTGATGCGCTGGCAGGACACCGACTGCGGCCGAATCCCCTCCAACGCTATCTGGGCACCCCCACTCGAGGCAGAATGTACGATGGGCGTCGAAGTAGTGCTACTAGATGACGACATTGTGTCTTGGTCACTAGCCCTGCAGAGAAATGGAGAGACAATTTTTGTTGAGAACGGAAGCGCTCCGGATAATCCTGGTGAATCCCGAATCTATTCCACAAATACAGGTCCGGGCGAGTGGATAGCAACGCTGGAAGTCGAAGATGCCGCGGGAAATCGCCAACATCTCACACTAGCTGAGACAATGATTGCACCCGAGGCAACAGTGGGTGAGGAAATTCGCACTTTGGGTTCTGTGCTCAACCTTGCGATGCTCTCCGCGCTAATTTTGATTGGATTTGCCTGGAGAGCCTTCTCGCGACGGCAAGACGAGGATGGACAAGAAGTGGAGTGGACGCCTATAGACGTTGAACTTGTGCTTGAAGGCAGGGATGAATCATCTATCGATGATTTCGATGACAAGATGGGTGACGGAGTCGTCAGCGACGAGGAAATTAAAGATAACGATTGAGTCACGGATTCGACAACATCAAACGTCGAAGGAGTGGCTTAGCGCCCATGCGAGGTACGCGCACGAGAGCAATACTGCTGACATTGCTCATGCTCGGCTCCACTACTCTGACTTCTGTTTCCGCAGTAGATGGAGATGGAGATGGCTACGACGATGAGGTTGATGACTGCCCCTTCGCTTATGGTAATTCCACTGTTGGTACCGTTGGATGTCCCGATGAAAATGGAGACGGAACACCTGATACTGTGCAGGGGACAATATCAGATTTCCAAGACGCCGATTATGCCAATACCGTATCAACATCAAGTTCGCGTAGTTCGATGTCCCGCGCCCTCGATGTCGCCCCGAATGGAATGTTTGCTGCTGGTGCTGACAGTGGTGATTATGTCTATCTGTATGATGCCGCTGGGAATCAAATGTCCACCTTGGCACAAGTTGTCAACAACCCTCGTGATTTGGATTTCTCTCCAAACGGTTCTTTACTCGCAGTAGCTGCTTACGAAAATAACAACAACGCCTCAGTTCATGTTTTCACGATGAATTGGACAAACCTTTCTGCTGACCCACTGGTTAATCTATCTGCTAATCACGATGAAGACATGTATGCGTTAGTATTCAGCCCAGATGGCAGCCTATTGCATGTCGGTGGGCAAGACCGCAATGTCACAACATACTACACCTCAAATTGGACCATAATGAATCGTATTACGTCTGAAGGCGATGATGTTTACAACATCAAATGTAGTCCAGACGGGCGTTTTATCGCATTCACCCATGCCGAGGAATTATCAGTTCATTGGGTGAACAACGGAACGCAATTCTACAACCGCCACAACAACAGTGGCACCACTCTGGGTTTGGACTGGAGTCCTGATGGCAATTGGATTGTAACGGGCAGTTCAGACAACCATGTTCGGGTTTATCATGCTCAGAATGGAACGTTGCTCACCAACATTTCCTATAGTTCCGATGTGAATGAAGTAGCTTTCAACCGTGCAGGAACACATCTGGTTTTGGCTACAAATGATGATGACCCTACATGGATTATCCGAACATCAGATTGGACTGTAGAGGCTAGTTTTGGTGATTTCCCTGGCGGCAGTGGATGGGGCGGTTCAGGTCGTCGTGGTGCGCGTGATGTCGCTTGGTCGCTTGATGAGACCAAGATATACTTCGGTGCTAGATACTATGGTCGGGTGTACACGTTCTTTTCGACGGACTCCTACCTATGGCTTGGTGGAGATGTCACCGGCGAGTTGATGCAGAGCGAATTCCGTGAATACTTGTACTCACATTCCGATTTCATCCCTAATCACTACAACAGTACTGTGAAACAAGTGACTCAAAATCAGTGCAACGGCTTCAATCCGCATGCGGTTTCGCCGCTGCTTGGTGCTTCTTCCAGCACAGCTTCTGGCCAGTTAACCACGCCATTGAGCAATTATTCTGTCAGCGGCATGCGCGAATGTGACCAAACTGGAGACATTCTGATCGAAGTGCCAGTAGCAAGAATGCCGGCATCATTGATGATTAAGCCAAGCAGTGCTGCGAGGCAATGCATCAATACCATCGGCGGCGGTCTTTCAATGGGCCAACTACGTTGGATTATTTCCGGTGCATCTGAATCAACTCTGACATCAGGAGGCGGTGTTCACCCAGGTGTTGATTGGGATTCTATAGTTCCCAACGACAATGATGACGGCGAGGTTGAATGGAGAGATTTACACAACTCTTGCGCTAATGAGGCAATTCACATCATGCACCGATGGGAAAACCGTTCAGTGCCACAGATGATTGAGAATTTTATGTTCTGTGACCACTGCGCTTTCCCTGAAGACTGGTATGCATCCGACTTCGAACGCCTACGAATGGTTTTGGAGAACCGTGATGAGATTGTCGACGGTGTGTCTGCCAACGACGATGTTATCGGCATCACAGAATTACGTGTCGCCCTCAATACCAACGGTTCAGTATTCAATATCCCTGTGTACGACAACTGGACACACGGTGCCAAGGATGCCTTCAACGCTGGAAACACACCCATCATACCAACGGTTGAAAACAGTTCACTGGGGCTTTGGCCATTCCAAGATGATTATCGGCTGGTGTTCAGGGAGTCCGACCTTGATTTAGTTCGAGATTTCGTTTCATGGATGTTATCCGAGGAGGGTCAGGATAATTTCGACGACTCCGGTTTCGTAAGGATGGACCCCTATTCGAGAGTTTTGTCTTACGATCGAATCGGCATCAACATGCGCAGTATCCTCCCAGATGACGACGGCGACGGGATTTGGAATGGTGACGACAACTGTATGTGGACACCGTCCACCGAATATGATTCAGTTGACGAGTTCGGCTGCTCTGACAGTCAGCGCGACAGTGATGGCGACGGTCATATGGACGACGTCGATGATTGCCGGGACACCTATGGTCTGAGTATTCAACCTACCCTTGGTTGCCCTGATACCGATGGTGACGGATGGGCCGACACAGGCGATGCATTGCCCAACGAACCATCACAATGGGAGGACCAAGATGGGGATGGCTTTGGCGACAACAATGACCCCGGCGCCAATCTGACCGACGCTTGTCCCACGGTGTATGGAACCTCAATTTACGACAGGTATGGTTGCCCGGACACTGATGGTGATGGGTGGTCGGACGAGGGCGACTTATTCCCGTTAGATGGCACCCAGTGGGCCGACTTCGATGGCGACGGAGTCGGTGATAACTACACTTGGTTAGGAGTAGTGGATGGTTTACGTCGAAATGAGAATGGCGACGCCTTCCCCGCTGATATCAGCCAGCACAAGGACCGTGATGGCGATGGATACGGTGACAACTCAAGCGGATTCCTTGCAGATGACTGCCCAGATAATGCCGGCTCATCGACATTAGGGGGTCTTGTCGGATGCCCGGATGCTGACGAAGATGGTTGGGCTGACACACTGGACGCCTTCCCATATGATGAGACTCAACACTCAGACATTGACAACGATGGATACGGGGATTCACTGAGTGGGAATCTGCCCGATGACTGCCCCCAGACTGCAGTAGATGAAATCGCACTGGTCAACGCTGTTGGCTGTGGCCCGTCCGAGCGTGATTCAGACACCGATGGTGTGAGCGATGCCGATGATCTATGCCCGAATACTCCACCAGAAGTAGCGACCGATGTCGATGCCAATGGATGTGCGGATATTGAACGTGATAGCGATGGGGATGGTCACTTCGACGCGTATGATGAGTACCCATTCGATGGGACTCAATCTGTGGATTCTGATGGTGATGGATTTCCAGACAATTCCACTGGGACCAATGGGGACCACTGCCCATTGGAGGCGGGGACTTCCACACAAGACAGGCGAGGATGCCCCGACCAAGACGGGGATGGATATTCAGACCCCGATGCGCATTGGGATGTTCCAGATGGAGCCGACGCTGTTGCGAACATTGCTACCCAGTGGGCAGATGCTGATGGCGATGGATGGTACGACAACTACGACGACCTTTCTTGGATGAATGATGAGATGAGGCAGCAGGCAAGTCCACCTTGGCCTGGCATCTTCATCGAGGATGCACACAGGCCGGACCGTTGCCCGGTTGATGCAGTTGAAGGAGAAATTATCTATTCTCACCAAGGTTGTCCAAACGGGATGAACCCAATTTATGTGGATAATGGGACAGATGGTCTTGGCCAGAATCTAACCTACACGAAGGATACAGGTGGAATGTCCACCGGCACCATCGCGCTGATTGTGGTCGTCCTCCTTGCAATTATTGGGCTTGGAGCGGCCGGTGCAGTATTGTCAACTCGCTTGAATAAGAAGGACTCACCTTCACTCTCCAATTCTACCAGTCGTATTGAATCAGAAATGGCTCGCGAGGACATCGCAGATCAGCAGCAGGAGCAGGAGTATCTTGAGCCAGAGGATGACCCGAACTATACCGTCGATGATGATGGCATTGAGTGGTGGAAGGATGACGATGGCACGTGGTGGTATCGCACTGAAGAGATGGACGAATGGGTGGAACGCCCGGTTTAGTTGCTCTTTCACATACCCGAACGGCTATGGAGCAGGCTTTGTTGGCCATTGACATGGAAATCAACAGCATCGCGGTTCTTGGCGCCGGTCAAATGGGCAATGGAATCGCACAGGTGGCGGCTTGTGCGGGTTACGATGTTGTCATGATAGACATCAAGCAGGAATATGTCGACGCTGGATTGAGCAGTATTGAGAATTCCCTGAGTCGCTTGGTCAACAAGGAGAGGATGACTGAGGAGGAAGCTGAAGCGGCCCTCGCCCTAGTTTCAATTTCGACCGAAAAAAGCGCGGCCGCTGATTCCGACCTCGTGGTTGAGGCGATTCCTGAGATTCCTCAACTGAAGTTCTCGACATTCGCAGAATTGGATGAAATCTGCAAGCCATCCACAATTCTAGCGTCGAATACCAGCAGCATCAGCATCAATGAAATCGCTAGCCATACAAAGCGACCCGACAATGTCATAGGTATGCATTTCATGAATCCAGTTCCAATAATGAAACTCGTTGAGATTATCAATGGCAGCGAGACCTCCGCAGAGGTCACTGTAGCAGTAAACGTGGTTGCTGAGCGCATGGGAAAGATTCCCCTTTGCTGCAATGACTCGCCCGGTTTTGTCTCGAATCGAATCCTGTGTCCGATGCTGAACGAGGCCATCCTCACACTGCAGGATGGAGTTGCGGAACCTGAAGCAATCGACGGAATAATGAAACTCGGAATGAATCATCCAATCGGCCCACTTGCTCTTTCTGACTTGATTGGCCTTGACACGGTTCTGCACATCATGAATGTCTTGCACGAAGGTCTTGGTGATGACAAATATGCGCCCGCCCCACTGCTGGTTCAGATGGTCGAGGAAGGCCGCCTCGGTCGAAAGAGTGGCAGCGGATTCTATGATTACGATTAGAACATCATTGAACCTGCGCACGAACCCTGATACGAACCCTGATAAGGCGGCGCAGGCCGACGACAATCGGGATTAATATGCCAGGAACGGCACGAGTCGAGGTTCGTACTCTGAAGGTCGGCAGATACATCGCTTTAGATGAGAATGCGTACAAGATTCTAGGCATGTCCAAGTCCAAGCCGGGCAAGCACGGAGGTGCAAAGGCTCGCATCGAATTGGAGGACATTTTCACTGGCCAGAAGCGCAGCTATGTCTCTCCAGTTACGGATTCGATTAACGTCCCGATGATTGAGAAGGGCTCAGCCATCATCACACACATTCAGGGCAGCGAGGTGCATGCCATGGACAACAAGACCTACGCTACGCTAATCCTTCCTCTTGAAGATGGTATGTCACTCGATGCTGGCGGTGAAATCCTCTGGATGGAAGCAATGGGTCGGTACAAAATCATCCGCGACCATTGAGCCGGAACCATCATCACAATCCCTGACTTAGGGTGAGTGGGTATCCCTTTGGTGACAACAGTAGATTCCTTATCTGTCTCAGTCGCCAACATCAACGACTTGGATAGAATTGTCGAGATGTGGTGGACGCTTCTTGAGGACCAGCAGAATTTGGATTGGCGCGGGGAAATGGAAGTCTTGACACGTCAATTCAATACAGAGAGAGTGGCGAGATTCCTTGAGAATCGCCTGAAGCTTGGCCGTCTAATGACCGCTTCCCTCGATGGCGATTTGGTTGGCATATGTTCCATTTCACCAGACGGATTTCTAATCGATGGTTCTCACATAGTTTGGGTAATCGCCGATGTTTTCATCGAGGAGCATGCACGGCGGCGTGGCGTTGCTACGGCACTAATCAAGGCGGCAGAACGTGAGTGCATGAACGGCGGTGCCGATGAGGTCAGACTGACAGTGTATGTGATGAATGATGCCGCACGCGAACTCTACCGAAGTCTGGGCTACGAGTTGGTTTCGCAGGAATACGGACGCCTAATGACTACCGATTGATGTCTTCGTCTGCTCACATCCTCCCCATCAAACCTAATTATCCGACGCGTCAACGCCATCACGCTCCTACGGAGCGGTGTGTCCAATGAGTGGAGTCCGAAAGTCAGCCTACAGGCAGCCGCTGACGCCAAAAGGCATCGCTGCGATCGAGGCCGGTACACTCACTTGGCTTGATGAGGACATGTACAACAACCTCAACACAGGTCTACTCGAACAGTATCTGGAAGAGAAGAATGTCGAGGAGTCATTTGAGGTCAGCCATTGGAGCCTCGGCAAGATTCTCATTGGCATCTGCATCGGTGCTGTATTCAGTGGAGTGACAGCCTACATTGGCCTGAAAATCGGACTCGCAGTATCTGCAGCATGGTACGTCGCATATTTGCTCGGCATGGCTTTGCGTTGGACTCCTTCAGAGGTCAATATCGCTACCAGCGCCACCACTGGGGCAACACACGCCTCGACTGGGTTCATTTTCACCTTCCCCGCGATATTCCTCTTAGCCTTCAACTCAGATTACTGGATTAGGGACAGTGTAACTGGTGAATTGGTCCCCATCATTGCCGACCCGAATATCTGGCAACTCGCCTTCATCGGCATCATCGCTTCGATGTTTGCCGGCTTCCTCGGAGTGATGTATTTCATCATCTTCCGCAGGGTCTGGCTTGTCGAGGACCCACTGCCGATGCCCGGTTTCGAGGCTACCCTCAAGATGCTTGACATCGCTTCTGATGTCAGTGCTGGTGCAGCGGAAGAAGCGCGTGGCAGTCTGAAGACTGTCGGTCTGTGGACCGTTCTGACCATGGGTTTCATGTTCCTGATTGACTATCCACTATTCTGGGCTAAACAACTCACATTGGCTGACTGGGTCGCCGTATCATTGTCGGGAGATGAATGGGGCCTTGCGTCTGTCTATTCACATAGGTGGATACATCAGCCATCCGAACTGGTCGATGGCCATTCCATTGCCAATGGGATCACTATGTGGGATCCCTCTAATCCGTTCGCATACACCTTCCTAGGCCTTGAGTTGTCCCCAACCCTATTCGCAATCGGCTGGTTCATGAAATTCCGCGTTGCCTTTCTCGTCAACTTAGGTTCCTTCGTCGCTTGGTTCTGGCTGATACCTTGGGCTGTTTACTTCAATGTGCCATTCTATGATGCGGCTTCTGGTGAGTATGTGCTCGTGCAATCGATGGGAGGTGTAGTGCAGTGGACTGTATACAAGAGTGTGGTTCGAACAATCGCCATTGGAGCCATTCTGGGTGGAGGCCTGCTCGGGCTGCTGAAGATGGCCCCAACCTTCGTGATGATTTTTGGTGATATTGCCAGTGCTTTCACCGGTGAGAAAGGCCAAGAGTACATTGATGGAAAGGGCTGGTACGAGTGGCCATTGAATCACATCCCCGCCTTCATGCTGATTGCTTTCTTTTTCATGGCACTCATCTTCTGGATTGGCGGCTTCCCCTTGGGTGCATCCTTGATTTTCGCCACGGTCGTTTTACTGACCACGTTCCTGCTCGGTGCCATTGCGGTGCGTGTGATGGGTGAGACCGGTATTGAGCCGGTGTCTGGCACCTCATTCATCGTGCTACTGATGCTGCTTGGCGTTTTCCTCGGAATCGGTGACCCACTTGGCCTGTCCGCGACTCAAGCAGTTCTGATGGCTCTCGTAGGTACCACTGTTTTCGGTTCGGCCATATCGATGTCAGGCACCGTCGTGGCTGATTACAAGAACAGCCTCTACATTGGCAATCGACCTTATCACATTTCCAAAGGCAACATCATGGGAGTCGTTCCCGGAGCCGTTCTAGGTGCTGGTGTCGCCATCTTCCTATCCCAGATGCTCGCCACTGGACAGATTGACCTGCTTGCACCGCAGGCCAACGCATTCGCAGGATTCACCGTCATCTTATCACAAGGGCAAGGCAACATCTCGGCTCTGATTGTTGGTTTCGCACTAGGGGCCTTCGTAGAATGGGTGACTGGGATGGGCACCTCCTTCGGGCTAGGCATGTATTTGCCGACGCCATACACCTTCCCAATGCTGATTGGCGGAGGCGCTCGCGACATGTGGGAAGCAAAGCGTCTCAAGCCGGCTGTTGACAAGGTCAAGGAGGCTGAGGGAAGCGGCAAAGCCGAGCGAACACGAGCACTGATGCTGCTGATGACATTCATGATTGCAGCCGGTGCGTTGACCGGTGAAGCATTCTTTGGAGTGGAAGCTGCGGTCCTCGCTGTCATAGATGAGACAGCAATTGCAGATGGAGCGGCGTACTGGATTATTCGAATGACTGGATTCATCCTCATCAACGCGGCCCTTGCCAGTGGGGTATACCTGCTATTCCGCGCTGCTGGAATTTTCGGCCAATCGTCCAGCTTGGAGGAAGAAGCAGTCGAGTGATGGTGAGGCAGTGCAAGCCCTCTCAGGACAATCCGCAGGCAACGGAACTCCACCGATGCAGGCTTGGCTCATTTTGGCCGTTGCCATTCTAGCGGTTAGCAGCGCAGGCGCGGTATTTCGTACAATGGAGGGAGTTGGGCCGCTGCTGAAAGCATCTTGGCGTCTGCAAGCAACCTCTCTTGTGCTGCTAATCCCATTCATATTCCAATATAGAAGTGCAAGCGGCGAGGAGAGAGCGCGCTGGTTTTCAGGCAATAATGGCTTGATTCTGGTCGGCTCTGGGATTTGCCTATGGTTGCATTTCGGCTCATGGGTCTGGTCACTGGATGAGACTTCTTTGACGCACAGTTTGCTTTTCGTCACCGCTCATCCATTGGTATTCGTAGTTGGTATGTTCATTATCCGCAACACACCACACCGCTTCGAGTCTATAGGAGCCCTGCTCGGGTTTTGTGGTGCCGCCATTGCATTGCAGGACGCTAGCGGTGGTGGTGAGGTAACACTGATTGGAGATGCAGCAGCATTTCTCGGAGCGCTCGCAATCGTCGGGTATCTTGCGGCAGGCAGGGTGCTGCGCAACCAGCAAAGAATGCCATTATTCATCTACGCATTTCCAGTCACCATGCTCTCCGCCGTGCTTCTGACAGCGTCGGCTTGCCTGTTTGAAGATGCTACACTATCCCAATCTGTTCCATCAATTGCCGCCTTTGGATGGCTTGACCTTGCATGGCTGCTACCTGTGGCATATCTTGCATTGGGTCCTGGGCTTGCGGGGCATACTGGAATCAATGCCTCGCTTCGCTGGCTACCACCTCTGGTTATCTCAGTCGGTGTAGTGTTGGAGCCACTAATCGGCTCACTGATTGGCTGGCTTTTGGGAGTTGAGGATGTGCCGGGGATTTGGACTCTTGTCGGGGGGCCGCTGATGATTCTTGGATGTGCCTTAGCAATAGTGGGTACGCAACGGCGTTTGTCTATCGATGCGACTAACCACTCAAATGAGGCTGAGTGAGCACGCCGCTTCACTCTTGAACAGGGGGCTACTCGCGCACGTGGTGATGGGATGGCAGAGGCGAAGCGAGCAATTTTTCTGACCAACGATGACGGTGTAGAAGCGCCGGGTCTTCATGCGCTGATACGCGCACTACACAACCGAGGCCACCCCGTTCTCGTTCTGGCACCTGAGGCTGAGCAGTCGGCATCTGGGATGAGACTGAGTCTGCATAGAGATCTCTCATTCAAGGTGCGAGACGACATTGTCGCCTCACTGAGCCTTGCAGAAGGAGGCCCTCCACTCCGGGTATTCTCTATTGCGGGCTCACCATGTGATTGTGTGATAGTTGCCCTTGAGGGGGGCATGCGAGCATGGGCTCCTAACATCAAACCCACACTGTGCATCAGTGGTGTAAATTTCGGACCGAATCTATCGGTCGATGTCATGCACTCTGGAACAGTCTCTGCAGCTCGTGAAGCCGGCCTTTACGGAATGCCGGCTATTGCCGCTAGCCTTGGCACTTACCAACACACAGATTTCGATGCAAGCATGGACGCACTGCTCGCAACCATTGATGCAGCACTATCGTATCTGCCTGAGCAGCCAGAGAACCTGCTGCGTCCAGAAGGTACAGCCCGACGCCCATGGGATGACGAGGAGTTGTCTTTGGATGAGAGATGCAGGGCGGCTTTCGCCAATGGTGACCTACTGCTCAACGTGAATTTTCCTGAGAAATGGAATGGTGAGATAAGAACAGTGGCATTAGGCGCACGCTGGTATCGGAACGCCACCAACAGTAAGGATATCGAGAATATCGGGGTTGCGTTTGAGGTTGGTGCGGCGACCATTGTCGACGAGGAATTACCGGACACAGATTGTGTGGCAGTCACCGACGGCGCAGTCGCTATTACACCACTTTCCGCATGGCCAATCAACCACCCACTTGGATTGAATGAGGTAATTATTACAGCTGCTCTCAATAGCGACGGGGGCGGTCTACCGCGGTGGTTGAGTTCAGACTAAGCATGGAAGTAAGTTTTCACTCACTCAGGTTCAACTCTACACCCCTGTCGAGGATTTGGTGAATGATAGCGATACAGGCATGACCCTGCAACCACTCATCTCCAAGCGAGCGAGCATCAGTAGATTCCTGCAATGCCCGTAACTCATCGGCTGTGAAGGGTTTGTCATCAGAAAGAAAAAAGCCGAGCCTTTCGTATGTCGCCCCACCTTCTTGTGCTGAACCTTCTGCCCACAGCCGTGGCGCATCTGCATCAAGATGGATGAGTTTGACCTGCTCCCTCTGCCATTCTGCTATGGTGGTGCTGACGTCACCTCCAGAGTGCCACAGTCCCGGCCAAATCTCCACCAGTGCACCGATGGCCGGCACAGGTTCCCTCAGCACTTTGGCAATTTGGCCAGCAATCGCTCGCTCATCAGGATGCACACCCTGCAATCTTGAGCCGTCGAACCAGATTCTGCGAGCAGGACCGGGTCCACCCATCAGATGCAACGTGACATGTGAGTTTGTACGCATTCCGTGAGAGAGGAAAAGAGCGATATTCACCGCTCGGACAAGCACGTCCATTCTACCTGCAGCACCAGCCAGGTCGTTAAGAGGAAGTTTGCCACTGCTTTGGGCCCGATGTCCAATCAGAGCGAAGCGCCGCTCCATATGCTCACCTCACATGGGGAGGTCCATGTCATCCATGTCACCCATCATCGATTTCATTTGTCGACGCATCTGGCGATTGCCCTTGATTCCCTTCATCATCTTACGGCTGCGGTTCCACTGTGTAAGCAGGCCCCTCACATCCTTTTCCTGTACTCCAGAACCCTGTGCAATCCGCTTGATTCTCTCTGACTTGAGGAGGTTAGGATCATTCTTCTCCTCCTGAGTCATCGAGTCCATGATTACTCGATACTGCTCAAGATTGCGCTGAGTCTCCTCGGCCTGACGCTTGTTCATGCTCGCCATCCCACCGAACATGGCATCAGGTAGATGTGACATTATGCGGTCGACCGTGCCGATCTTGCTCATCATCTCCATCTGCTTGTACATGTCATTGAGTGTGAATCGTCCGGACATCACTCGTTCTGTGAGTCGCATGGCCTCCTCAGCGTCCAATGAGTCCGGTGCAAGGTCGATGAGGCCCTGAATATCTCCCATTCCGAGTAGCCTTGAGATGAATCGGTTTGACTCGAATCTCTCCAAATCAGCGATTTTCTCTCCTTCACCAATGAAGCAGATTGGAGCCCCGGTAGCCGCCACCGCAGAAAGAGCACCACCACCGCGGGCAGTACCATCCAATTTGGTGACAATTACACCAGTCACCCCGACTAGGTCATGGAATCCGGCCGCGACAGGTCCAGCAGCTTGGCCGACCTGCGCATCAATGACTAGGAATCTCTCGGTTGCATTCGCAACTTTGTGGATGCGGTCCAATTCATCTTGTAGATCGGCATCGAGCCTGTCTCGGCCGGCGGTGTCGACGATGACCACGTCAGCGTTACCAACTTTTGCCAGACCATTACGAACAATGGTCAGAGCATCGGTTTCCTCTGGCTCACCATAGACTTCCACGGGTGTGTCAGCAAGTAGTTGAGACAATTGTGCGTAAGCACCGGGTCGGTGTACGTCAGCCTCAATCACTGCGACTTTGATTCCGTGACGTCGTTGCCACCAATCAGCGAGTTTTGCGGTAGTGGTAGTCTTACCTTGACCATACAAACCAACCATCAGGATGGTCTGGTTGTGGGGACGAATCTCTCTGGTAGCACCCAGCATCCTCACCAGTTCGGTGTAGATGATATTCATCGCATGAGTCTGCAGAGTCAAACCAGGCCGCAATTCTTCATCGGTCATCCGCTCCTCAAGCCGTTCGGTGATTTCCTTGGTCTGCCTGACGTTGAAATCCGCTTCTAGCAGTGAGCGGCGGATGTTGCGACTCAGGGCCTTTAACTCGGCCTCATCGAGTTTCCTCTTGCCCTTCAGTCGAGCGAGTGCACCAGTAATGCCGGCCTTCAGACCCTCCAGCGCCATGCCCCTGCGTCTCAAGCCGTCCCGTTTGAATGCAACGGATGCGGTTCGTAGAACCGGACAATGCTAAGACAGGAAGGCGGGACGACAGCATCGTGGCGACCCTCGACATCCCGATGTGGCAGGTGCAGATTGCTTTCAGCATCGGCATTTTGGGCATTTGGGTTGGATGGAGAGGTGGAATGCGATTAATGGTCGGATTCTACGATCTTCCTAACGCTACCAAGCACCTGATGTTCGGTTTTGTAATCGGCG
>CAUZSM010000025.1:0-17493 GCA_963582685.1 Candidatus Thalassarchaeaceae archaeon
GTTGGGCTGAAATTACTTGGCGGTCAGAATGATTGGGATAATTTCATGACCAAGAGCCAAGATACTCAATGGCACACTGACATTGCCTTCTTTGCGACAGATATCGGCTTCACCTCGCTACGAGATAGCATTGATGGCGAGGTGGTGTTGGAATCGATTACCAAATCTTTTGATGCGCGCATTATCGATGCAGAAATCAGTGCGCTGAACATCACCGGTCCTGCAAAGATGTTTGAGGCACGAGAATGGCTCGTCGACCCATCAGTGCCAGCTGTAGTATCCATCACCGTCCCCGCTTATCACCCCGAGGTGGGTGAAACGGTGTATGAACGGGATTTTGTTCCAGTCGACTCAATTCCAATAGTGATTGATTACAGGATTCACGACTTCGACAACTCGTATGATGCCGGACTTGCTTCATGGGTTGCAGTAGCGGCCGGCTATCTCCCTGCTTCAGGTGATTTGGTAATACATCCAACAGGTGAGGCGTTACTGCAAATCTCCCTCACCGCCAACCAACCGCCAACGGTCAACATCTCCGAGCCTCAAGACGGTCTGACTACAACTGAGGGAGCCACGTTGACTCTCGACGCGGATGGCTATGACCCAGATGCGAGTTTTGGTTCGACCTTGGATTGGGAGTGGTGGCTGATGGAAACCGATGGCAATCCACATCAATTGCTACTCAGTACAAGTTCTGGAGATATCACGGATCTACCGAGAGGCGATTGGGTATTGCTTGCCAAAGCGACTGATGAGTGGGGTGGAATTGGCGAGGACAGCCTCTCAATAACAGTTGACGCTGCGGACAGCGATGGTGACTTCACCGACTCCTGTCCGACCAGTGGACCATCAGCATGGTATGACATCAGCAACCTGATTTGGTGTGGACCGGACATCTATGACCAGGACGATGACAATGACCAAATCAAGGATGATCGGGACGATTTCCCAACTGATCCTTGTGCAAGTACCGACACAGATAACGATGGTTTGGCCGATGACATTTTCGCAAATTGCGAGACTGACCTTCTGGTCGACGATGACGATGATAATGATGGAGTACCAGATAACGAGGATTCTGACCCCAAGGACCCGCAAAAGGGCCGTAGTGATGCTCCAACCGGGGGTACAGGTTCCATCTTTGTGACCATGTGCTCACCTGCGGTGGTGCTATCGGTGCTTGGCATCGCAGTTGCAACATTGTTTGTGGCTTTGCGCTCAAGGAGAGAACAATATGATGACTCCTGACCCCAGCCAGGTCGCTGCGGCTGTTCTCTTATTCACATCCGCAATCGTGTTGGTCGATGCGTACAAACTGCTCAAAGTACAGCGGGAAGTTCCGACTCTTGGACGACTAGCCAACGGTGGATTTGCGTGGGAAAGCGAACTCGGACATGAGGTGGTTCGCAACCTCACCCAATTGCTCGCATTGACGGTGATGATGGTTACTCCGTGGTTCCTCGCAGAGCGCAGTGGCACCGATTGGACCTGGGTGGCAGTATTCGATGGGCTGCTTGTCATTCACTGCATTACATTGTTGCTGCCGAAAAGGTATGCACTCACTCGAGATAGGCTGTGGGCCGATGGGATTCGCTACGATTGGAATAACCTTGCTTGGAAGGGTTGGAAAGGAGGCTCTCGCGTCGTGTTATTTCGAAAGGGATGGTGGATATTTGCTCCGCTTCCTCTCGGTGGTTCACCTGAAGATTTGATACAGATTGCAGCCCGCATTGATGCGATTGATGAGGGCTGCTGGGACGATTTTGTGGCTTCTTTGGACTCTGAAGAGTGAATTGGTGTCAGAACACCCAATCGGACCCCTGAAGAACCCCCCACGCCTCTGTAAGAGGCGTGGGAGGTCCAGCCATGCCAGCAGATGATGCTCCTCCGACTGCAAATGATGTCGAGGCGCAGGTGGAGCATCTTGCCGAGCAGGTTGCCTACCACTCTGACCTCTACTACAATCAGGCCGCACCAGAGATTAGTGACGCTGAATTTGATGCGCTTTGGGACGAGTTGAAGCGACTCTCACCTGATAATCCGCAACTTTCACGGGTCGGTGCTGAGGTTCCACCAGGCTCGGTGAAGGTGGACCATCGATTCACCATGCTCAGCCTTGACAAGGCGACTACAGCCGAAGAAGTGGCCCATTTTGTAGCGGAGACCACTGCACATGGCCGCCGATTCATTGCCCAACCCAAGTTGGATGGCTCCGCTCTAAGCCTTGAATATCGACGAGGTCGATTGGTGCGTGCTGCCACCCGCGGTAGTGGCGAGCGCGGTGAAGATGTGACGGCAAATGCGCTGCGCATCCCCAACGTCCCCCATCAACTGGATTGGGGTGGTGATTGCCATGTGCGAGGTGAGGTGGTGATGCCACTCGCAACCTTCCGTGACAAATACGCTGAGGTTGCGCCAAACCCTCGTAATTTGGCTGCGGGCAGCCTGCGCCAGAAGAACGTGGAAGCGGGCAAGGGAGACGCATCTGACCTGCAATTCCTAGCCTATGACGTCTGCTTCATCCCCGACGAGGAGAAGCACCCTGCCAGCCCTTCAGCACCCGGACATTTGCTCGATAGTGAATCGATTGCATGGCTGGCTTCGGTTGGTATCCAGCCCGCCGAGGTAACGGTTGTCGAAGGGTCAACTGACGAGGCGGTAAGCGACGCTCTGCTCGCTGATACTGAGAGGTGGACTGAGGCACGAGCAGATTCAGAATGGGAGATTGACGGAGTGGTATTCAAGCTCGATGATATTGCCAAGAGAGATCTTCTCGGAATGACCGCCCACCACCCTCGCTGGGCTCTGGCCTGGAAATTCCCTCCCGAGGAGGCTACCACTGTGGTGATGGGTGTTGATTGGCAGACCGGCCGTACCGGTGCTGTGACTCCGGTTGCAAGATTAGCACCGGTGATGGTCGGCGGTGTGACGGTGGAGAATGCCACCTTGCACAATGTCGGGGAAGTCGAAAGGCTTGGATTGCAGATTGGTGACCGTGTCAAGGTGGTCCGCCGCGGCGATGTCATTCCGAAGATAATCGAGGTGCTTGGTGCCGCCAGCGCCGCTGACATCGCCGACAGAAAGCATGCTGATGGAACCCCGTTTGAAGCAGAATTGCCCGAACGGCAGCAGCCTGAGCAACCGAGTAACTGCCCCGAGTGTGCCACCGAACTGGTTCTAGACGGCGCTTTCCTGCGCTGCTCATCACTGGAGTGCCCTGCGAGAGTACTGCACTCAGTCTTGTATTGGTGTCGAGCACTGGAGATGGATGGGATTGGCGAAAAACTTGCAGAACAGATGTGTGAATCCGGGCTTATCAGTGGTATTCCCGGTCTTTACCGGTTGCAGGCGTCTAACCTTGAGAATCTTGACAGGATGGCGGAAAAGAGCGCTGGTAATGTGATGTCTCAACTCAATTCGACTCGCAGACTTTCCCTTACTGATTTCCTCTCAGCCTTGGGTCTGCCCGGCATCGGTCCTGAATTAGCGGCGGGTATTGCCGGTGAGGTTACTTCGCTTGCTTCGTTGATGCAATTGGTCGATGCAAGGGAAGATGCTGCGGGTGAAGCGGACGATGGTTCGCAGCACAAGCACAACTCTGCACTCCGCACTTTGATTGGAATTGAGGGAGTAGGCGAGACCGTAGCCCGGTCTCTGCTCGATGGACTTGCAATTCGGCGCATCATGGTCGATGAATTGGCTGAACTACTCGAAATAGAGGATGTAGAGCGTATTGAGGCCCCCTCGGGGGGCCTGTCCGGGCTTTCCTTCTGTATCACCGGCACGTTGAGCCGGCCGCGCAAAGAAGTCGCTCTGATGATCAAAGCGGCCGGCGGAAAGGTGGTATCATCAGTATCTGGTAAGTTGGACCACTTAGTGGCCGGAGAGAGTGCTGGCTCGAAGTTGGACAAGGCGAACCGTCTCGGTGTCTCAGTACTCTCCGAGGACGACCTGTCGGCATTACTCGACTACTAATCAGCCATAGAGCATTGAGTGGCCGGTGGCGACTTCCTCATCATCGACCATTGCTTGCTCTGCACCGAGTTGATGTGCAATCATCATCTTGATTTGCTCCTCGATGCGCTCAGCCTCCTGTACCAATGGCTCAGGGTCGAGTTGGATTGCTGGTAGCAAAGCATCGAGTTTCTCAATCACTCGCGCGGCCGCACGTGCATCGGGGATATTGCCGGCCGCTTCAGCGAGAATACACATCATGTCCAACTTGCGGCGGCGACCTTCCCCGAGCAGCACACCGCTCATCCCAGCAATCATTCCTGCTGATAACAGCGTGACGCCCATATTCTCCAATTGTTCGCGAGCCCAATCGGTCGCGCCGATACCAAGCAATGTCTCATCCGTATCATCATCATCAACGACCTCATGACCGCTTTGCTGCTGATGGCTGAATGCATCAATCAGAATACCCGCTCTGAAGTCACCCTGTTTGCTGAACTCAAGTAGAGCCTCTGAAAGAGGCAGGCACATTCGTGCAGGAACTGGGGCTTCTGAGACGATGACCACCACGTTGTCGCAGGTATCCATATTGCATACTGGCTTACCAGCATAAATCCTGACAGGAGGCATAGGTTTGCCTTCCTGCACCAAGGCTACGGGGGGGAATCTCGGGTGGAGTACGCCTCCAACAAAATCCAACTCCAATCGCTCGATTAGATAGTGTGCGACGATGCTGCTCACGTGGCTCACTGAGGGGAAACACGCGACCACCAAGGCATCTTTTGTGTCCAATGAAGCGGATACTTTCACTCTCGGGGCTTCAACCATGTTGCTCGCACTTGCGGCGATGGAGTTAATGATTGGGGATGCGAGGGAGGGGGGCTGGCACAGCGGGATTTGGGATTGCGTTGTCGATGAGCGATTGGTCGTGGGATGAGCGCGGTCATCAATTATCGCCCAGTGCATGGAATAATTATGCATCTTGCCCACGCAAGTATTGGCTTTCTCGCCAGAGGCTACCGCGCAAGGCCGGGATGGCTTCTGCAATCGGGACTACGGTACACAACACTGTTGAGGACCTGTGCAATATTGACCTCTCTGATCGTGAAGGAGAGGAAGTGGAATGGTTGCCGCCCACTGCTAAGGCGATACTTGAGAAACAGTGGGAGGCCGAGCGCGACTCGTTCCTAGCAACACCGCGCCATCCTAAATGGAAGGAAGAAGAATTCTCTCGCTGCCATACGTTGTTGATCGGTGCGCTAAACATTCTGTTTGCCAAAGCGCGCACCGGCCGCGTAGCCCTCAGTCAAGTCAGCATCGACATGTGGCGTGACATTCAGGAAATGGTGCTGGCGGCTGAAGGCACGCTTCGCACTTCATGCGGCCGTCTGATGGGTCGTCTTGACCTGCTTATCGCTGACCGCGATGAGGACGGGAAAGTCATCGGCTGGGTTGTAGCCGACCTGAAGACCGGAAAACCGCCCGGCGATGAGTTGTACGACACAGTGAGTCGACAACTGCGATTTTATCGGGATGTTCTCATCGAAAACAACCCAAAGCACCCTCCAATAAAGGCCGAAGGCTGGTATGCCAATGGTTCAGTCGTATTCCAAGCCGAGGGCCCGAGTGTGCTAGATGAGGCATTTGAGGTCTGGGCGGCGACCCGACCTTGTGAGGACCCGCTACCGGCAATCCCGGAAACCGATGCATGTGCGTTTTGCGATTGGAAAGCGTGGTGCCCAGCATGGTTGTGGGCTAGGGCCAATGGGTCTCTACAACCGACTGGCATTTTCAGAGACATGGTTGCTACCCTAGTTCGCGTCGAAGAGGACACCGGCATTTGTCTAGTAGAGAGGATGGCTCCCGCAGATGAACAGGGAGCGCTTGCTTCCACCGGGCAGCGGCATGGAGCCGTATTTGTCGGTAAGGCACTAGAGCGACTTGTGGAACTGGTTGCATCCGATTGGGATGGGCCAGTTTTCCTCGGTGGAGTCCGGCTTGATGGTGACACCTGGAAGCTCGGTGATTGGTGCGATGTATTGCCTTGGGACCCGATATTGAAGTCTAGGCGAAGTTGATTCCACCTATTGTATCCAGCGCGTCTTTGAATAATCTCTACTCGTTGGGCTCATCATGGCGGAGGATGACCCCAAGGCAACCGCCGACGATGGCGAATGGTATGACGAGGTCGTTGACGAGGTTGGCGAAGATGAAGGTCGCTTCGGTGGCTTCGCAGTTCGCCGCCCTACTATGACCGGTAGAGACCGAGTCGAAGGAGCCGAGTGGGACCGCTATTTTGAGAAAAGTTCCTCGAAGGATTTCAAGTCCAAAAAACAGGAAATTGAGTCTGGTTGGGATGCGAAAGATGCAACCTTCGCCATCTCCAGTCTATTTGCCGGATTCAAGACACTCACGATGGGGCTATCCGCTATTCTCAACGCCCTCCCTGCACTTGGGCTCGCAGCGGTGTTGCTGGTCAGTGCACCCTATGCCGCTGAATCGATTTCAGGTGGCGGTGGCCTAGCAATACAATTCCTTCTTGCGTTATTGGCATTAGTAGTAACTTTGATTGGATTGCTGCAAGTCATTATTTTCAGCGTGAATCAGGGTATGCACGAGCGCAGTGTTCGTTCGGAGGATGACGGTGTCATAGAATTGTTAAGTTGGGGTAAGTCACTGTCTGCAGCCTGCATGTTATTTGTTGAGATACTGCTGACTTTGGTCATCGTCTGGTCGGTTACTGCCATCGGTCTGTTTTTGCTTGCTGGTGGTATGTTCGGACTTCCGCTGCCAGCAGTGGATACTACACACCTCTCTGCCGGGATGCTGCTCTATCTGCTCGGCATCATTGTCTCAATAATCGCCATGGTGGGAATACTTCCCTATGCAATCAGGCGTAGTGTAGAACTGTCCTGATCAGTTCAGTGCCTTTTGCAATTCTTGGCTTGCTCCCTCGTCGATGGGGCTGGCGGCAGACTTGAGCCAGGAGATGTAGGCTGGGTCTAGGGTTGAGATATCGCTGACCGTACGGCCCCGGTGCCTCCCTCTCCCGATAACCAAGCCAGATTCGACACGGCGTAACCAACCTTGACTGCCGGGAATGACTGGTAAGTCATCAACATCCGGCCCAAGACTACTCGTACTCCCAGTTCCACCTCCACTTGCCCATACCGGGATGTCCTGCACTTCGCGGCGGAACGGTTGCGGGTGTCTGCGGATGATTTCCCATAGTAGTGCGAGAGTCGCCGCCGCGTCTGCTGCGGCGGTGTGAGCGTTTACCAGCGGGATGTCAAATCTCTTACACAAGGTGCCGAGTTTGTGATTTCGAGGTAATTTGAGTCGCCTGGCGATGGTTAGCGTATCGATTATTGCTAGGGGTTCCGGCATCAACGCGCCTGCGCGAGTAAATTCCATTTTGAGAAATGGCCAGTCAAACCGCTCAATATTGTGGCCGACTATCACGGCCCCATTCATTGCATCAGCAATTTTTTGAACATGCACGTTGAAGGTATCTTCACCTCGAACATCAGCCTCAACTATTCCATGCACCCGCGTTGATTCGATAGGAATGTCACGTTGTGGATTTATCAGCGATTCCAGATGAACTTCCTCTCCGCTCTCGTCACAACCGATAAGGGCGTACTGAATGATTCTGTCATTCTGTGGAGAGAAACCAGTCGTCTCGAGGTCAAATCCGAGAACTCGGTGTCCTGCGAGAGGGTCATGCGCCATTGAAGTGAGCCGAACAGCGACGCTGTTTGAACTCTCGCACATTGAACATTGTCGCCGCAAACCCAATCCCTATTGGCCACCTTGGCCCTGTTATGGGGCTCTTTGATAGGTTGTTTCGCTCACGCCGCAAGGCGACCGAAGAAGCGAGTCCAAGCATGGACGAGGTCGCCGAAGCGGCGTTGCGCGAAGAGTATGCAGATGCGATGGACGTTGTTGCCGAATCAGCCTTCGATGCTCTCAATGCTCCCGATGAGTCTCCACGCGCTGCTGATTTAGTGAAAGAAGCCCCGGTCGAGTTTGATGCTGGGGATGCTGATGCGGAGGATTTGTTGGCTGAGGAAGGCATGGTAAGTCACTACGATATGGCCACCAGTGAACCGATTGATTTGGCGGATTCAGATTCCCACCTAACGCAGGCCAGCATCGATTCACCAGCAGGAGACGGTGATGCCTATTCTCAGGTCGAAGTGCCGCTTGGAGATGACGATATGCCCGATGATTTGGCGGAATTGAACGATGAGGGCTGAACTGACCTTTAGGGGGGGTCATCTATCCGTCACGCTTTCAAGGACCGGGTTGGCGTCGTATGCCCATGACAGAGCATATAGGCAGCATTCTGCGGTCTCGTACAGCGATGGCCAACCTGCTCGTTGTTTTATTGCTCGCCCCGATACTATCTGGTTGCACCAGCGTGATGGGGCCGCCTGACCCCAGCGCGAGAATGTCGGCAGACAGGACACAAGTCGACGCTGGCGACTCGGTGAATTTCGATGCGCGTGAAACCTCTACCCCCGATGGTACGATGATGGTATCATATCGGTGGCATTTCGGCGATGGGATTCAGATTGAGACCGTTCAGGGTTACACCAGTCACACCTATGATTTGCCCGGAGTATACGAGGTGGCGGTAACTGCGGTGAACGACCAAGGTGGCGAAGATTCCACTACGACCACCATTTTCGTCAATGGATTCCCCGAGATATTGCTCTCTATGCCGGTTGCTGTCAGAACCGGTGACGTGGTGGTGATGGATGCCTCGTCCTCATTCGATCCAGAGGGCGGTGTTCTCACATTCCAGTGGGATTTCGATTGGAGCGTTGATTCTGACAACGATGGCGACCCGAAGAATGATGTGGATATGACCGGCTCTGAAATCACCATCACTCCGGCGGTTTCAGGAGAATATTCGGGTTCGCTGACAGTTATCGATGACAAGGAAGCGACAGTAATCCGAACTTGGACTATTAACGTGCTTCCTCGAACATGGCAGGTAATCTGGGAGGAGCACCGCATTAGCCTCGATTGGAATGGATATCTTGACCAAGGCGATTCACATACGATTCTCCACTTTCCAAGTGAGGGTGGCCGATTGTACTCGGTGAACGCCACGCTGACGCTTGAGATGGATATCCTTCCGTTCACCCAGCCGCAGGACAATTTCTCGCTCACGGTCACACTTGCTAATGACGGATGGACAAGCACCGTGCGCACCCAGCAGGAGAATGTCACTCGAAACTCTACCGCCAGCATCGAGCGGAACGCAATGAATACTTGGCCTGAAGCACGGGACAATTACACCGCAGATTCGCTTGACCAACTGATGGAGATGTTGCTCAATGAAACCGGCCACAGGTTCGGTCAAGGGCAGTGGCAGTGGGTGATTGTAGCTGAGGAGGCTGATCCTGACTTCTTGATTGACGATATGGACCCAGATGGTGGCAACAACTGGGAATTGGAGATTGTATTCACCATGCTGGTGCCTAGAATCAGTGAGGTTGGCGTCTGATTATGCACGCGCAACCGATTTGAACCGGAGATTGGTGGGACCCTTCGATGGTCACTTCTGTTAACATTCGCAAGGTCACAGCGCGTGACCGAGTCGTGTTGGATTTGGATGTCTGGATGGACAACCCAGATGACCACGATTTTTCTCCGCGTGTGCGATTGGCCGGCTCAACAATCGAACTCTCAAATGAGGGCTCAGATGGCACGTTGGCCTCCATCGAACTCGATGATGATGCGCTTGCTATGGCTGAGCGTGATCGAGTAGTTGAGGCCCGTATCAAGTTCAGTGTGCATGGTATGCATGGCATCTTGGTCCACAAGACCGGCAATCCACGGGACGGACCTAAAGCGAAGAAGTTGGCTGAGCCACGCTGGAAAACCGTTCTCCCGCTATTTTGAGTGTATTTTTGGTCGGGGGGTCCCGGGTCGCCCCCATTCTTCCCTCATATACCGTCGAACACTGAGTATTACCATGGCCAAAGGTACACAGAAGGCGGCGAGGCTCCGCCGCCTCCGAGAAGAGATACTGAGTTTTGTCAGTTTCAACCCAGGATGCACAGCGAGTCAAATAGTAGCGTGGTTATCGATAGAGAGACGAATGAAAAATCATGGATTGACCCCCAGAAAGGTCGGATTCTTCATCCCCCGACATTGCAAGGAACTCTCCTGGTCGCAAGACCGAATGACTGGCAAGCGGGTCTACGTGCTATCAGATTGAACTGATGGACAACCGTTTGGGTTAAGTCAAGGCGCCGAGTCGCCGCCTCGCTGGACCCATAGTGTAGCCTGGATATCACTGGGGCTTGCGGAGCCTCAAACCCGTGTTCGAATCGCGGTGGGTCCGCCATATTGATTGGCCGTGTTCGGCGCGGCGTAGCCATGGCAGTGGTATTGCGTAGGCGTGTTGATTGGCCGATGCTTGACGTTGCAGCCGTCGTGTTCTATCCACAATATTTCGATATTGCACACCGTTTCTTTGAGGAATCTTGGCAGCAGATTTGTGGAATTGACTATCCAACCCTCACTCTGGAGCGGCGGCTAGGATTCCCGGCGGTGCGGACTGAAGCAGACCACGTTGCACCGCTGCGCTACGGTGATGAAATTGTCTGCACACTTTGGATTGAGAAGGTCGGCAGCAAATCCACGACTTGGCGATATCGATTTGAGGACCAGAATGGAACAGTGACTTGGAGGGGCATGGTAGTCACGGTTTGCGTGGATTTGGACACCTTCGAGTCAATACCGATACCCGATGAAATCGCCGAAGCATTGCGAGCCTGCACCGAGGATTGAAGGTGTGCCTGATGCCGCGGAGCGGCATGGATGAGGATGAAATCGGGTCAGTCTGGCTACCTCCGTCAAGTGATGATGCACCAGCAGCACCAGTCGCACCCGAGATTGAGGTGCAACCTAATGCCGCTATGGTTACCGTTGCTGCGGTCATCCTGATTATTGGCGCAATACTGACTTCTTACAATGCATTTACAAATCTAGTTTCTGATGAACCGACCGACGCAGAACTGCAAATGATGATTGATGGATTTGAAGGAACAGATATCGAAGTGACCCTTGAGGACATGCGACAATGGTCTGACACTCTATACGATACAAACTACTTCACAGTGCTCGGCCTCGTGGAGGTTATCGTAACCCTTTGCTTCGCAGTCGGCGCATTTTTCCTCATTCGCCGTAATAGAATCGGCATCTATGTTGGTGGCGGTGGTGCCGGATTATACACGGCTGCTGGCTTGTGGGGGAGTTGGGTAATGTACGACGCTGCCTCCCATCTTCCAAGTATTCTGTCCACTACTTTTGGATTGACTGGAGTAATCATGTCATTCTGCAGTTTGACATGTATGGCCATCATATTCCTACCGCTGATGTTCGCATCTGGACGCGCTGCATTACCTGTGGATTTGCAAACGGCGTAGAGAGCAATCCGACAATGAAAAGTCAGGACTCTCGCGGCCATTTCTTATCGAGGGCTTTTTCAAGTCCTTCGTCCAATTTCGCATCCCACCAATTGGCTCCTCGCCACACTGCATAACGCCCTCTAATTCCTCGCAAATCTGCGCTATCCAATCTCGCATTTTGCAGGTTAGCCAAACCAAATCGGGCCTTAGTTGCCTTTGCATTACGCAGGTCAGCATTATCGAGGGTCGCTTTGGAGAGATCAGTCCCAACCATCGAGGCTTCACGCAGGTCAGCCCCCGAGAGGTTTGCACCGGTCAGGTCAGCTCCGTCTAGGATGGCTCGACGCAGGTTAGCCCCTGCAAGATTCAGCCCACGTAAGTCAGCCCCGATGAAGGACTGGAAGGAAAGGTCGGCACCGGGCCTGATGTCGGCCATGTCAGAACCTCAAGAACTGGAACGTCGGTCCAGATGCGCTCGTCCCTCAGGAGTGAGTACTGCAAATCGGTTCTTTTCGGAACCACCCGGTGGGTAAGACACGAATCCGCGTTCGTGTAGCCGATTCAGATACAGAGAGAGATTGTCAGGGGATTCAAGTCCAGCATCATCGAAGAGTTTCTTTAGTACTCTTGGTGGTGAATCATTGACACCTTCGACATCACGCAGGTAGTGGATGGCGGCAAGAACTTGGTCAGGTTTCTTTGTCAGGCTGCTGTTATTGATTAGCGCGTTGAAGGAGGAACCACGCTCCGGTAATCCGTGTTTCTTCGCTGCCTCCATTGCGGCTGAGATGGCTGCTTCGCGAGCGGAACGAACTTTGGCAAGAGCGGTCGACCACTCTTCTCCTTCACTGATTTTCATCATCTTTGCATCGACCTCTCTTTGTGAGCCAGTAATGTCAATATCGACTTTGCCTACTGTAATCAGCACACGACTCTCTACTGCCCCTTCTGAACCAGCCATTAAGTCGTCACCTGACCTTTTCCAACCAGTGGCCGGGTTACTTTAATCGTTGCTGTGCTAACTTTCCTTAACGCCCCTCTGAAGGCGAATAATGGGCTACGTAGGAAAGTAGGTTTGAGCAGGAGTCATCATCTTGGATTGAATTCTAACTTCTTTGGAGGGCCTCTTTACCCCCTGCTGACGGCTCCAAAACCCTCATGTCGCCGAAGGCGACTTAACCACCGGAGCGTTGAGAGGCGACAGATGGCCCCCCCGCATGCGCGTAATTCGCCGAGCGCTTCGCGCTCGTTTTGGCTCGCAGTACTGCTTTTACTCGCATTTATCCCACTTTCCCCTATAGTTTCGGCCAATTTCCATTCAAATCCGATAAATTTGTTCTCTGATGGGTCGCAGTCAGTAGAACTTGAATTGGATTCATCAACAGTCAATTCGGTAAACGTCAGTGTATATCGCAACACGACACTCACACAATCCACTTTTGAGGTGACCTACGATGCAAGCGACCCTTCTCCTGGCACAGTCCTGCTCGACATTGGCGACGACATGCAATATGAATGGGGATTTGTCGGCGCAGGAGCAGGCAAACTCGGAGAGCAACATCGCTTCGTCGATGACTCTCTGTCAGCTGACACCTCAGTCAGTGGTAATCAATCATGGAACAGCCTTGAGGCGTGGAAGTTGCCTCACCTAGCGATGCTCAGTGCCAGTGAACTCACGGTTGAGTTCGCACCTGACTTTGGCGGAGACTTCCTTGCAGTTGGCGATATTACCGATTTGCACACAGCCGACATGGACGGCGATAATCTACCCGAACCAGTATTCCTCGTTCGAGACCACTCTGGCACCAATGGAACTGCATGGCCACACTTTGGTTGGACTGATTGGACAGCCGCTGGTGGCCTTTCGACCAGTTGGGTACCAACTTGCGAGGGAGCAGAAAGGTTGGTCACCGGCGATATTGATGGTGATGGCAGTTCTGATGTGGTGGCTATCGCCAGTGACGATGAGAACATCTGCATTCATCTGTCTGGAACCAATTCGTGGCAGAGCCCAATGAATCATTCGATAGGAGGAGAGTTCGCTGATGGTGCCCTTTCTGACATGGATGCTGATGGGCAGGCCGATTGGATTTATGTCAATACCACAGGGGACCTTGGTGTCAATATCTTCAGCGGTGGCTCGTTCACCTCCGCTGTCCCAACAGCGGTATCAAGCGGCAGTGGAATGCCACAGGTTACTCTGTCCAGTCTTGCAATAGGCAGTTTCTATGGTTCAGGCAAAACCATAGCAATATCTGAGCCCGGCGCGATGTCCAACTACAACACCTTCTACAATTATTCTTCAAGTCAATTGGTAATCTCCGACGACAATATCGAATGCATGGGTGGCACCATGCAGGTTTTCGACTTCAATCAAGACGGCAGCGATGACTTGCTTGGTCCGACCTCAAGTGGTGGTTGTTCCGCTACATATGATGGCACACAATGGGTGACACAATCCCTGAATGGCATAATTTCTGATAATTTCAGCATGTCAGATTATGACCGTAGCGGCAGTATCTCATTGCTGCTTGCAATTGCCGGAGCACCAGACAATAACGACGCTACCTTCACCGGTCAGTTGGATGTATTCGGCTTCAACTCGACCGGCTCTTTGGGTGCGCAGCAAGCCACTCTGAGGCCACACACTTCGCCACGCGACATAGCCGTCGCTGACCTTGATGGTGACGGACTGCCAGAGCAGTTGGCAGTGAGTGGTGAGAGCAGTCCTGGATTGTGGCTTGGAGGTTGGCATACCGTAGAATGGGACCTCAATGGCAATGGTGTGGCAGAGGGCGGAATGTCTGGTTATGCTGGGGATGGAAATGGAGCAGTGTCACCCATCGATTGGATTGATGAAGGCAACATTTCGACGCTGCTTTCATCCAGCCTAGCATCGCTTCCCACTACAACGGACGACTTCGTTATCGAGTGGGCGCAAGTCATGCCTGCGGCCCGAACTAGCGGAGCAGGAACGGTCTCTCAAAGCAATCTGAACATTACCTACAGTGTGACTTTAATTGTAGAGGATGGACCCTATGGTAATCTATCCAGTTCCTTGAATCCATTCATGGAACTCGGTAATAGCAGCACGATGTTTGAGATACCCCTCAACTTCACCTCAACTCATGACGGCAACATCACTCTCGATTCCTTGAGCCTAGGATGGACAGCCGGCAGTGAAGTCCCACCACCTCCCGCTCCTGAACTCTCAGTGTGGAGTTTTGACCATACAGCAGTGGTTCTGATGTGGACCAACATGGCTCCTAACTACCCCGATTTGATCGAATATCAATTGTTTAGGGTTGAGCAAGGTGGCATATTCGATATGACGCAGCCATTAGCAACTCCTCCGGCGGCTGATTGGGGATATAACGACTCCAACAATATCGTCAACACCAATTTCACTTATGCCGTGCGCTCTGTCCATGAGAACGATATTTACTCACAACTTTCCAACTTCGTCGATGTCGACGTTCCAGATGTTCCCCCAGTAATCGATGTAACACCACCTGACGCTCCTGTAGTGAGCCTATTTGACACACCGAATGATTGGGGCGGCTCGCTCAATCTGTCATGGGTTCCCTCTGCCGATTCAGACGTGGCATATACACTGATTTTCCTTGAGACCTCGGCATTCAGCAATGCCAGCGGCTTGACACCTTACGCCAATATTTCAGCATTGGATGATACCACCGACATGCAGGAAACCGGTTTGGCCGATGGCTTGAGTCATTGGGCAGCAGCTGTGGCGGTAGATACCAGCGATAATGCGTGGTGGAATGTGACGACATCAGGGCCAGCATATTCGTTCAACAACAGTATTCGAAGCAGTGAGATGACCATGACGTTGACCGCCGACGGCTTCTACGATGATGGTACACATAGCGGCGCCAATATCCATGCAGGTCATTCGCTAGTGATCGAAGTCAATCTTTCAAGTGAGGGCGAAGTCCTTAGTGGAGAAATGATTACTCTCGGCCTTGAGCAAGGAGGCAACGAACTATTCTCATCTCCAGTAGTGACCAATGGACAAGGCCGCGTTGTCTTCCCGAAGAACGATTGGTTGGAGGCGATTGCTGAATTCGGTGCGATTGGAGGTGAGGTGACCTTCTTTGTCGAATGGGATGGTGGTTTGTGGGGTGCGCAGGACCAACCTATTGCGGCAGTCAGCGCGTCTGTAGACGGCGTTGTAACGGTTGATGCCTCTCTATCTGCGACTCCATCTCCTTTGCATTTGGATTCCCAAGGGAGGGGTGTGGTCAGTATCGCCTTCACAACCGATAACAGCGCGGAACAGTCAGTCCTCGCTGGGATGGACGTTGCTTGGGTCATTGGCAACGCATCCAATGGAGTATCTGCGGGTTCAGGCACCTTGATTCCTGATTCCAATGGGGCTACCAGCATCAACGTCGATTACCCACTTGGCGGCGAGTTGTCACTTGGCGTATCACCGCCCTGGTGGCTGAACATGCCTGCTTCAGCACTTGAAGTGGTTATCCTACCGCCTACCGAAGAAGGGGGAGGACCCGGTGGACCTGAGCCCGACCCTGAACTGCAGGATGTCACCGTGAGTTGCGTGAAGGACAATTGGACTATTTCCGATGATGCAAGGGATGTCTGGGACGATGCAAGCCAGTATACGCAGACGTGTACTTTCTACAATCCGAATGATACCACGGTTTGGCTAGCAATCAGCACTTCTCAATCCAATGAAATTCCTACAATCGACATTGACCTTTCCAGTACCGAAATGGTTGGTGCATCCGACAACTTGACTTTCACGATGGAACCCACATTCTGGGCTGCAACAAGCGGAACACCGACTAATGGCACAATCGACATCGGTATTGGCATGAGTGCAACCGACTGGGACCCCAATGATGTTTCATTCTCGTTCTCTTTCACGATGCATGATGAGGGAGATGATGTCAATACTGGCGGTTCAGGTGATCCAGATGGTGGTGGCTTGCCATCATGGCTATTCGTGCTCATTGCAATTGCCCTGTTTGGCGGCATTGGAGTTGTTGGCTGGCGAATGACAGTCGCTCGCCGCGAGGAAGAAGAGCCTGATGAAGACGAAGATTGGGACCCTGACGATGCACCGGGTCCACGCTCAAAGGCAGCAGCAGCGCGTGGAAAATTGCCATCTGGCCGCTCATTAGAGGAATTGACCACTATCGGCTCTAGCAAGGCAAAGGACAGGCCAAAGAAATCACCAGATGGGCCATACACCCCATCAGATGAAGACGAATTCATCGCTTCACCCGTACGTTCTGGCGACATGTCGTGGGATGAAGATCATGACGAATCAGAGGGCGTGGATGAAGAGTGGGACTACACCAAGGATGAGGACTATCACGTCGATGATGATGGCGTTGAATGGTGGAAGGACGAGGTCGGAGTTTGGTGGTACAAGTACCCAGATGAGGAAGATTGGGAATCCTACGAGTGAGCGACGGGTTCATGACAGACAGTGATACGGGTGGGACCGATGTCTGAGGAGCGGCCGGGGTATGAATTGGTGCCGCACGCTGGTGCTGACGCATCAAAGACGGGTGGCGTGGCCGTCTGTGGCTTCTCCTCAACAGGCATGGTCGGTGTTATCGCTGCTAGTCATTTGATTCGCGCGCTTGACCTCAAACAACTGGGTACAGTTCTCGACGACGAGTTCCCTGCAATGGCCTTGGTTCACGACAGTATTCCCAAGCATCCTGTCCGAGTGTATGAGGGAGATGGCGTGGGTGTGTTCACCTCTGAGATTCAGTTCCCTTCCGCATACGATGTCAAGTTCGCTGAGACCGTACTTGAATGGTTCACCGAGGGCCGGTTCGACCGACTGATCATCATCGATGGGATAGTCGGGGCGGAACTCGGCGAGAAGAAAGATAGCGACTTGTGGGGTGTGGCGAGCCATCCGCAAGGACGCAAGAGGCTTGGGCAGGCTGGGGTGACCCGTATGGAGCAGGGCATTGTTTCGGGTATCGCCGGTTATCTGCTATCCGAAGGAGACCGGCGAGGAATTGACGTGACTGCATTGCTTGCTGAATGCAACCCGATGTATCCTGATGCGCGGGCGGCTGCTATTGCCAGCGAGGCACTGGCG
>CAUZSM010000026.1:0-17188 GCA_963582685.1 Candidatus Thalassarchaeaceae archaeon
ACCTGCGCTGGAACGCTATTTGAGATGACTAATTCAACGGGGGCAAGTCTTGGGACGCCGACCATTGCCGATGCAGATGGTGATGGCGACCTTGAGATGTTCATTGTGAGCCACACATCTTTTCCACCTCGTTGGACTGTCCAGCGTCTTAATTTGGACGCAGCAACACCAGAATCGATTTCCTGGGGTGCATATCTCGGGACGGCCTACGACGGCCTGATGCAGACGTGAAGTGACTTCCATGAACAGACACCCGTACACGCGTGAGGCTTGCGTGACCATCATCGTAATGTTGCTTTTGATGGGCGCCGGATGTTTAGGTGGTAACAATGAGCCCTGCCCCAATGATACCGGCCCTAATACCGACCTCGCCCCACATATCTCCTTGGTCGCCGACTACTCAAATCAGGAAGTCGTCACCGCGAATGTCCGTGCTCTCGATATTGATGACGATGGTACAAATGAAATTGTTTTCACCGAGCCACTTGAAGGCCGTATTTCATGGGTGCAGACCCCTTGCGAGGAAGGCGAGGACCCGACAGGCACCTATTGGTCACCTTGTCAGGAAACTTGGTACAGTGAAGGATTGATTGCGCCTGTGCGGACAGACGCTGCTGACCTTAACGGAGATGGATATACCGACATTATTGTCGCTGATATCGGAATTCTATGGCCGAGTGATGAGCGGGTGGGCAGTGTCGTGGTTCTATGGGGCTCAGTGGGTGGTAATCGGACCAATGAGACCATTCTCACGGGAATTGGCAGGACAGCATGCGCCGAGGCCGGAGACCTAGATGGAGATGGAGATATCGACCTGACCCTGTGTGAGTTTGGACATGAGAACGGCTCTGTATCATGGATAGAGAATGTTGGAGATGGCAATTGGACCCAGCACGTTATCGATGCACGACCGGGTGCGATTCATGCAGTTCCCTTTGACGCTGACGGTGACGGTGACCTCGACATCGCAGCCAGCATCTCACAGTTGGAGGAGGACATCATGCTGTATCGCAACGACGGCAATGGAACATTCAGCGCAGAGACCCTATTCGATTCTACAGATACCTACTACGGCATGAGCGGGCTACGCATCATGGACCTCGATGTAGATGGCGATGACGACATAGTATTCACCAATGGAGATACCATGGACCGAGATGTTCCCGACGGCATGGACCCATACCAAATCCATGGGGTGGCTTGGCTGGAAAATGATGCTGGCTTATTCACCCACCATGACCTTACAAGACATTGGGGTGCATACGACACATTGCTGTATGATGTCGATGAGGATGGGGATGAGGATTTGATTGTGGTATCACTGCAATTCGAGGACTTGTTTCCCATCACCGTACCTCGTCAAGACGTCATCTGGCTGGAGCGCAATGGCACGGATTGGGTGAGGCACGAACCGGTGGATGTGCCCCGGATGTTCTTCATCACCCTCGCTCAAGCAGACATGGACGGAGATGGCGACCTCGACATCGTTGGTGCAACTCACGACCCACTCGCTCAGGCCGAAAACCCCGCCCGCCTCGGGGAATTGCTTGCACACGTAGAGCCAGGCGCTGAACATTGTTCGTAGGTTGACCGCCGCCTTCTTGATGCACGCCCCATTCCCAAGTACATGGCCGAGGACACTCTGTTCACCAAGATCATCAATGGAGAGATTCCTTCCTCCAAAGTTGCAGAAGGTGATGGATGGTATGCCTTCCTCGATATTTTCCCGCGTCGAGCGGGTCACACATTGGTTATTCCGAAGCAGCAAGAGCAGCGTATTGTGGACTTGACAGTAGAAAGCCGAGCAGCATTGATGGAAGGTGTTGCGGAGGTTCAGCGCCGACTATCTGCCGAGTTTGACACCACTGATTTTTCGGTTGGGATTCACGATGGGCCGTTGGCGGGTCAAGAGGTTCCTCATGTACACGTGCACGTATGCCCGCGCACTGAAGGGGACGGGGGCCTGACTCTGCTCGCGTGTTGGCCAGATGCGCCTCCGCATGGCTCAGTTGAGCCCGACTTCACTGCATTAGCAGCACTCGCTGAGCGCTTGCAGGCCCATTGATAGCGCAGGCACCCATCGTAGCTTCGATGGCTAACGATGAGGGTGACGCGCCTCCGGCGGGCGCTGATGGTGCTGTTGACCACCATGGAGACACCCTCCCTGAATTGTCATCGTCGGCTGCAGTCGCAAGAATGGAGAAGTTGGAAGCAGTAAGACGCCGACCGAAGAATCCGGGCGACCACCCCGGCTCACCGCTGATGTGGGGCATTCTGCCCATCCTATTTCGCAATGCGATGAAGATGCAGTTCGGCACAGTAGAGGTAACTGGCACGGAGCACATCGATAATGATGCTGGAATGATGACTTGTGGCTGGCATACCAATGGGCTGTGTGATCCGCTTTGTGTAGTCGCAACCCAATCGAAGGGACTGGTATTCGGCGGTCGACACGATATGCTCACTCGTCCAGTCATCGGTTGGTTCTCCTCCCGTCTTGGTGCCCAACCTGTGATACGTCAAGCCGAGGTCAAGCGAGGAGTTGCCAGTCAAGAAGAAGCAACTCGCATCAACTCCGAGACCATGTTGACCATTGCTGAATGCATCGCACATGGTTGCTCTACCGCGCTATTTCCCGAAGGTACTTCGCATGTGGATTCGCGGATGAAGAGGCTCCGAACAGGTCCAATGCGTACAGTCATCGCAGCCCATTCTCTCTCTCATGAGAAGGGATTTTCACCCGCGCGCCTGCTTCCAGTTGGGTTGCACTACCGCACGTGTTGGAAGTTTCGAACCGACTTATATGTCGAGTATGGACCACCGATTCCTAAGCAAGATCTCTTGCATTCACCTGAGGATCGCCAACGTCTGCTAGCAGGTGAATGGGTGGAAGCACCGGCCGATTCAGTCCACACACTGCGCGACCGGGTTCGTGACGCGCTCGCTCCTATGACTCCAGATGCGGATTCGTGGGAACAATACGCTTCGTGGGAAGTGTTAGCACATTTGCGCACTCAAGCAAATGGGGGTATATTGGGCACATGGCGTGAAGAAGTACACGCTGCGCGTGACATTCGCGATGGGATAAGAACTGGAGCGGCTGATGCACCAACGTCGGAGGAACAAGAAGCCGCTATTCGTATTGGTACCACTTTGCTCGAAGCCGACCTCGATGCCCGCGTTTTGGATACAAATAGCAACACAGGATTGCGAAGCCCCGAAGCCAAGGAAAACCTTGCTTGGTTACCAGGGGCGCTACTAATGTTGGCTGCTTTGCCCCTGTCTCTCATTTCCACCGCCCCTCAAGCTGCGTTGGCAAAGTACCTCGGAGATAGCACCGACGAGGGTTTGGATGCGCGGTGCAGTTACCATGCCATCGCCATCATACTCGGTCCAGTGTTGGTTTGGCCGATTCCTGCAATCACCCTTTCAGTGTTGGCTTGGTGTTGTGCTGATGCTAGCGGCTACGGCGCTCTTGAAGCAAGCCTTGTCGCCATGTTTGTATTCCCGCTTTCTTTCATCGTATTCAACATCTCAAACCGCGTTTTCCTCTGTGGCTACGACATGTTTCAAATTAGCAAACGCGGCCGCAGGCTCAAACGATTCTCGTTCTCTACCGAGGCCGCAGAAGTTGGGAAAGACGTACATTCGATTCTCGGCGTACTGAAATAGGACGGATTCCTCGATAGATGCGATGAGTGCCGACGAAATTGAATCCAAGGTCAGAAATTGGATGGTCAGTGAGGGCCTTGAGGTACGTGAACGGGAAGACCCTCGCGCCAATTTTCATCTTCTTGTTAGGTATCCACCAACAAAACACGGTCACGTGTTCAACGTGCTATCTCCAAAGTCACGCGACCTAGTCGTAGTATCTTCAGTCACTCAAGTAGATGCAGGCCAGCAGGACGAAATGACAACCCATTGTCAAGACGACGCACACGGGTGGGAAGAGTGGCTACATGAGAACAGAGTGCATTTGACGCGTGCGCAGGTGGATTGGGTGTTGCATGTTGGGCATCCAAAAGAGGAGAAAGGTCCACCCGGGCCCTTGCAAGCGTTCAATCTCTCAATGCCAATTTGGTTCGATGGAGTGACTCAAAACGAGGTGATGCAGACTCTTCGGAAATTGTGGTTGACCAAACTCGCGTTGATTCACGAAATCAAATTTTCATACGGTCCGGGCCTCGGACGCCCCGGCAAAGTTGACGATTGGGAACAGGGTGGTGCACCAAAGAAAGAGGACACTTCTCCGGCCAGTAAGGTCGAGACCGATGATACTGGTGGATTTGGCACAGGATTCGACCCGAGTGATTGGGTTTGAACATTAAGACAAACTCAGCCTTCTTTACAGCGAAGTGACCGCGCGGGGTTTCAGTTAAGTAGGAGTGCAAGAGCGTTGCCCGAATGCTGGAATTGAAGTCCAGGGAGTCGAGAAAAATGAACCGAACACGAGGAAGCATCACGATGGTCTTGCTGCTGGTGATGAGTACACTCATCTCAGTGTACACACCGCCCACCGCACAGGCCGCGACAGTTGTCATCACAGAAGCAGTACAGGTTGTAGATGGCGGCGCGATGAATGAGCGAATGGCCAGTATGGTAAGCGATAGCGAAGGTAACATCCACTTTGTGTGGAGCAGAAATACTCAGCACCTGTACTACACCATGCTCGACCCACGCGCGCAAACTCTGATTGACGCAACTCAGATTTCAAATCCAGGTTCACACAGATCTTGGCATCCGGACATCGACATCGACTCCGAAGACCGGATACACGTGGTTTGGACCGATAAGGCAAGCCAACACGCCATCAAGTACACCATGCTCGACCCGTCTCTTGACGACCAAGATGGAAGTCCATCTGATGACAACACCATCACTATTATCGATGACAAATTGGTAAGCCAACGCCAACAAGACCGTGATTGGCCAGCCATTGCAGTAGACAGTAAGGACAATGTCCACCTTGTTTGGGAGGATGCGTTCGACGCGCTTGACAAGTACTTCCAACAGCCACAGATTTACTACAAATTCTTTGAGATTGATATGGTTACTCGCGAGGCACTAGTCGCTATTGACGATACCCTATTGACTCCAATCATTGGTCACAAGGGCCACCCCGACATCGCGGTTGACGCGGATGACCTTGTGCAGGTTGTGTGGGACGACACACGTGGCGGCAAGGTGGAGTTTGCAGCTCCAATCGACACTTCCGGCTCGATGTATTCCGAATGGGCTGACATGTGTACTGTATTCTATGGTGGCTCATGGAGCAGCGGCGGATATTTCATTGGAATCAAGCCAATGCTTGAAGAGGCCAATATTACCGTTTATGAGACGCTATATGCGCTTTCTGGCAACTGGCCATCCGCATCTACGACCGGCAGTTGTCAAGCGCCATATCAGACCGGCGGCTCAGGTGGCAATGTCCGCCCAACCGCTCTTGGACTCGTCCCCGGCGACGATTCAGGCGGCATCCGTGCTCTAACTGAGGTAGTCTACGACGGTAGCGCTGTCAATTTGCCTCAAGACGGTGGTTATTACAGTGAATTCTGGGGCCCCGGTACCAATTGGCTATGCTTGTCTTGGCAGGATACAAACGATATGGTTCCAGGTAACCCACCTACCTTGAAGGACCACAAGTGGAATCCAAATGCAACAAAGATTGCCATGCCAGTGTCTGATGAAGGCCCATACGGTGGAGACCCCGCACAGCAGGCGAACGATATTTTGTCTATCAACGAGGCTCACGATGCCTGTGTAAGGGCGGGTATCATTCCAGTTCCGATGTACGGTTCCTCTTGGGGCGGTAACAATCAGGTCTCGAGTCACATGAAGGATTTGGCTCAGTGCCCGAATGGCCAAGTGAACATGAACCCACGGCTTTGCCCGGGTTCAACGATTCGTAACACTGATGCCGGCGGGCAAGTGTATGCTTTCCCAGCGTCTGGCTCTAACCAGATGCAGACCCTAGTCGAGGCGATGGTTTTCCTTGCGACCAACAACTCTCGTGAGATTTTCATGACCGTTCTCGATCCTTACGCCAAGATCAACAATCCAGCACCGGGTTGGGCATATGGTGACCATGGAACGACTGTCTGGGGTAGCACCTACACCGAGGACCTCGGCCCATCTATGGATGAGAGTGGCTACGGGCACCTTGTTGTGGTCAACGACACCCGCGTGACTCTTGACGATGCATTCAGCCTGCATCCTTCGATTGCAATTGACAACAGCGGTGACACCCACATCACTTGGATGGACACCCGTGACTATGGATTCGACAAGGATGACCCCTACGAGGTCTACTACACCCGCCTACGCCTACGTGGTGTAGCAGAGTGGGACGGAGTATCCGGTGGTTTGCCAGCATTTGGAATTAAGAAGATTGTAGACGCACGCATTTCCTATGTTGAAGGTGCGGCTAATGTGAACCCGCAGAACCCGTGGAGCGCCTCCTCCTACATGCCAGTAGTATTGGCTGATAGTCAAGATAACATCCACATTACATGGTTGGAGAATTCCAATATCACCCAAGGCGAGGCAATAATGTACACTCGATTGAATCACACCAATGACCAGCCAGATTGGCCACTCAACACAATTGCTTCTGCGGTGCTTGACCCGTGGGAAGCCACATCTGTTACTAAATGGAATAGCGATAAACTCGGCCCAAATAGCGGCCGCAATCCAGAATTGTCCCAACCACCAGCGTTTGCCAATGATCTCGGTAGTGGTGCGCACGTTGCTTGGTCTGATACCGATAGGTGCGGCGACGGCTCCAATAATGGCGCCTACACGTTATGCTATACACACATCTTGACAGGCCAAGTCGATGTGATGTTAGAAGACGATGAAACTTATTATCACGTGATTGAACCAGGTGAACAGACCATTTACAACCTGACTGTGAATAATACCACTCCCGGTCCCGTTGAGTTGGTGGCTGACACCTATTCAGTGAATATTTCAGGGGTGCCATTGAACTGGAGTGCAAACCTATTCTTTGCTGAGAATCACACCGCTATATTCCCAGAAACACCAATTTATCTGAAGGGTGGAGAATCTGTGCGCATTTACCTACGTGTGCGCGCACCTTCGATCTATCAGGCTAATGAGGACCAATTGGCACAAATTACTGTCAGCGCAATGTCCTACAAGGACCCAGCAATTCGTAGTGATAGGCTAACACTTACGTTGATGGACGTCAAACACGGAATACAACTTGACACCAGTCATTATCAATCGGATGTCGAGCAAGGTCAGACGGCAATCTTCTCGATTACCATCACCAATACAGGCAATGTGCACGACGTCTTTGCCTTCTATGACCCGACAACCTTGCAAGGACAGCAAGAATGGCTACTGCCGTTCGGATGGCAGGTAAACTTCCCATTGACGGTTAGTTTGGACCCAGGTCAATCGGTGACAAAGAACCTTGAGATTTCAGTCCCCACCACACAGGACCCGGGGACCTTTGCCCTATACCTGAAGGGATGGTCTACAGGTGAGCCAATCAAGAGTATTGACAAGGGGACCTACGATGTACTTGAGTTGTGGGTGAACGTATCAATTCGCTCAACTGGCAACATAGTTTTCGAGATTTATGACACCTCTGAGTATGTGATGCCGGGTGAGTGTGCGTCTTACGATATTGATGTCATCAAGCACTTCGCTCCGGGATATCTTGTATTCACTACCCCGGGTGCACCCGAGGTACGTCCAGATGGCGTACAAGAGAATGTGTGGCGTTTTGACCACTGGACAGTGAATATTGATTTCACTAATGCTCCGGGAGGTAATGACGCAGCAATGTCTGAGCCACGATACTGGGCTCAGACTGACCACCCCTACGCAGTTACTGCTGTGGTATGTGCTCCGACCAATGCGAGTGCGGGGCTCGGTCCTGCTGTGACTGTCAGGGCTCATCTACAGGGTGCTAACCGTGTCTCTGACTCGGTCATCCTCTCTACAAACGTTATTCACGTCTATGGACTTGAAATGGACTTTGCTCAAACCGAGTTCAATGTGGACCCTGCTCAGACCCTCGTTGTACCTTCGACGGTATTGAACAGCGGCAATGGTCCGGATCGCTATGATATGCGTGTCACTGCGATTCAAGATGCTGATGGCAATAATTTGCTGTGGGATATTGAAGTGCCCCGTGCTCTGCTACAGGAACTGCAGAGAGACGGTGAGCAGACGGTCGAGATTATCGTCAATGTGCCGGAGCAGATTGTCGCAGGCGACTATGTAATCCAAATCAAGGCATTCAGCGAGGAGTCATATGATGGCACTCGTGAGCGAGCTGTGGTAGTTTTGCAAATCCATGTGAATGAATTTCACGACATGCAAATCTGGATTGATGAGAGTGTTGAGAGCCAAATCAAGACGACGGCCCCCGGCCGTACGGTTCGCTATCTGGTCAACGTAACTAACAACGGCAACGTGGCCGACATCCCAACTCTGCACAACCACACTAAGTCTGGTGATCACTGGAATACTGTTCCGAGTATGGGCGTGCTGCATGAGTGGAATGTGCGCTTCGCCATGGTTGAAGACTTTGACACTGAATTGCCACGAGAGATTCCGTGTGCGCAGGTCGCTATTGGTGAAGCCGCACCTGAGAACAATTGTGCCTACCACCTTGGCGACGATGTTTGGACTCTGCCTGAGATGGAAGCGTATGAGACGGTTCAGGTGATGGTCATTGTTGACATCAGTCCAACAGCACCCCTTGCCAATCGCGAGATAGGCATCAAGGTACTCTCCAGTTACGGTGGCGCACCTTGGGGTGACACTGATGAGACAGATGACTGGAGTGATTCATGTTCAATCGATGAGGACAACGATGGTCTGTATGACAATGTGTACCCATGTGATACCAACGAGCAGGTGATTCGCATTCGCCTAAGAGCACCCGACCTAGACATCCTCAACGTGCAGCCTGTGCGACTGGAGGCCCCCATTGGCGATATGATTCCGATTAACGTCGAGATCATCAATCGCGGCAACGTTCACGCTATTGACATCAACATCATTTTGTGTGAGGATGAAGATGAGGAGTTGGTTGAGGACAATATTTGCTCAGAAGAGAACGTTGTCTACCGACAGGTGGTTGGCGCATTGATGCCCCCTGATGCCAGCGGATCTGATTCTGAGGATGCAGTTGAAATTACTCTACTGTATCCAGTCAAGGCAGGTAACCACAAGATTTCGGTTATCGTAGACCCAGGTAATGCAATTGTTGAAGCGAATGAAGACAACAACCACCGCACGCTCAGCGAGAAGTTGGGTAGCGAGAATGGTTGGGTCGACGTCGCCTTCGAAGTGATGGGTCAATGGTCAGTTCCAGCTATCATCATCCTGCTAACTATCGCCCTGATGGGTGTGGCCGGTCTAGTGATGAGTTCACGCCGTAAGGAAGCACTCGCCCGCGTTGAGGAACAGTCGAGCATCGTAAATGTCAGCGATGACATGCGGTTCTGATTCAATCCCGGATAACCCACCAGGGGAGGGGAGTCCCCTCCCGCGCAGCGATAACGTGACCACGTCGTACGCCGACCTCGCGCATCATCATCAAGCGGAGCGTGTCCATCATTTCCTCTGCGTCGGTAGTCTGAATGCGCATATCACGTGAGAATTGGTCCAAATCCAATGGCCTCGTTGGAGCCTCAAGGAGGGCGAAAGCGAGTTGCCTCTCGTGGTATTCCACGATATCGTCGTCTACCGTCTTGCTGACTTTGGACATAACCTGCTGATGCAGTGCAATCAATGCGTCTCTTTCTGAGTCGAGCCTCTCAAGTTGTTGAGTGAGGTCCTCAAGCAGTTCCATAGCCTCGGACATTGGCAGTCGCCGACGAGTCCCCATTGTTTCGACAATTGACAATGCTTCCTTGGGAAGACGACTGGAAAGACGGACAGGGCCACCCATTGGTAATTGACGATGTGCACATCTGAATAAATCAGGACCAAGGTCGATACGTAGAGAAAATGACTGCTGTACAGAGTAGAGTTTCTTTGGAGGACCCCCCTTTTCGCTTGGTACGGTCTCACAAGTGACGAATCCAGCAGCCTGCAGCACCTTGAGGTGCTTCATCACGGCTTGTTGCGATACATCGACTAATTCGGACAACTGTAAGGGATAATGCTGTTCTCTGACCAGATGCTCTAGAATGGTTCTGCGCGTGGCGTTCTCAAGTACCGAGAGTGCGGTATTGAAGTCAGCGACCACTCTACAACCCAGTGTTACCTACCGCACACTGTCTTTTCAATACTTGCAGGGCTTTCAGCCTTCATCCCACGAACGCCAACCCCGTTGCTCTTCGGGGGGCTCCTCTTCGGTTGGTGGTGCTGAAACCTCGTTGGTAGTTGCATCCATCAAGTCGTCAACGACTATACCCACAGCTGCCTTTTCAGCGGTATATTCTGGGCTATCTGCGAAAGGTGGCGCCACCCCCGTGCTCTCCGGCATTGAAAGGTCCAATTCCTCTCCACCATGCATGGCTGCCCAAACTTGGTCTGTGGTTGGGATGCGGACTTTACCTTCCTCCGCCGCACCGAAAGATATCTCTTCACCAGATGCAGACGTCATCACCACTTGACCCGCCGCCTTTGCCCGCTTTGAGGTCCAGATGAATATACCCGCCATTGGTATCATCGCGATTCCGAGGAATAGGATGCAGCATCCGGCCTGTAAAATGTAGATAGAGGAATTGATACCGCCAAAATCCGAGTCATTAACCAACCAAATGACATCATCATGCTCAGCATTGTTAGCAATGGTGTAATTGCCGCTTTCTGCAGGTAAATAAACGCCTACTGCAACGTATACTGTACCATTATCACCCTGACGTGGTCCATTGAGAAAAGTTGGCTTATTACGGTCAAGTTCCACGCCTTCAGAATCAGTAATAGAATGGTTCCCCCCGTCTGTGTTGCTGGTGCCGTCAACACGGAAAGTGGAGTATTGATATCCACCAATCAGTGATACCTCGGTAGTTTCTCCTCCGTTGAGTTGAGTCATGTTACGTTGGGTTGGGTCTAGGGCAGCCTCAAAGGTACTCCAAGTAGAAGCCATTGCAATCGCACCGCCAATGATGGCTATTGCAGCGAAAATAAGCAGCCACTTCGGCAGGGTCGGAATACTCACACTACTCCCTCGCAGTTCGATTCATCGGCTTTCGCCTTAGCAGTTTCACCCGAGGCCGATTTCTCCCAATTTCTCAGGGAGGTATGTTTCCGTGACATAATCTAAGCCATATTTAGCCAAAGATTGCTGCTCGGCTTTCTTTCCTGTCTGCAGCATCATATTGATTTGGTCTTGCCACCAACTGTCAGCGAATCGGGGATCAGATAATTCTGCCTTCAGCGCCTCAATATCCTTGCTTGACAACTTATCAGAAGGAAGGTCGTAGGCTTCAATATCATCAGCAGTAATGCCGAGGTATATCGCACTCGGTGTAGCCAGATACTCAGAGATATGCGCTGTTTTGATTGCTCCATACGCAATCGAGGCAAAGATGCGGAACGACCACGGGTCTCCGTCGAGGAAGACGACAAGGGGCAGATTCCACTCCTCGTTCATTCGCTTGAGGATGCGTCTGGTACTGCGCGCAGGTTGTCCTTTCAGGTGCAACAATGCGCATCTGAATTCCTCATCGAAGCCGTTTTCGACCAATCTGTCGAACATTCCACCGGTTTCGATGGCCATGATGAAGTCTACATCGTGTTCAACCAGTTGGATTTTCTCGGTTTCTACGTTGTACGGAACGCCATAGCCGGAGTCACCCACATCATCGCGCGCATTGATGCGCATCCACTCACCGCGGCGATTTCTTTCGTTGAGGGTAACATTCCCGATGATTCGTGAACCATCTTCTTCAGGTCGGAGTTTGAAGTCCTCTCGAAGACATCTAGTGACGATTTCAAGGTCCTCAGCGAGGTTGTTACTATCATTCTGTGACCCGAACTTACCGTTACCCCAGCCCTCTGAAATGTAGTACATTTCACGAAGCGTCGACGACTTGCCAGCTTCGATCATTTCCTCAATGAATTCAATGATGTGTAATGCACGAAGCAACTGGCGAGCCGAACCGAGTGAGGAAGCATCACGCACAGAGCGTTTCTTGCCATATTTGTAAACGCCTAATCTTTCATCGAAGGTAATATTCTTCTTGGTTCGAACTGGTAATGTCATTGTCGGCGCTTCGCCCTTGGTTAATCGGATATACATCTCCCGCGCCACACCGTGGAGGCTATCCACGACCTGCTCTCTATTCTTGCGCGCTGCAGTCATTCAGCCACCCCCTCTTCACTTCCCATCCACTGAGTAATATCGCTGGGGTCAGTAGGTCTTGCCACTTCTTCGGCGGCATCGACGACATCTTCAGCCGACTCCTCCGTCTGCAACGATGACTGTTCGCTGTTTTCTTCAGCACCAGTAACTTCCACTTCACGGACGATACCCACGTCTTCCTCTCGTTTCATCTCGGCAAGGATTGCTTCATCAAGTTTGGTTGCCCCTATGATATCACCCGCACCTCGGAAGAATAGATCTAATTCATTCCAATCTCCTTTACCAAGGCCATCTACGGTAAACGAAATGACCGTGCTTTCGCCTGGTTCGATGGTTTCAAGTTTCCATGCCCACAGCCCCTTCGCCTCTCGACGGCCACCTCGGTGATTCTCGGCAATTTCGACACCCTCCTTCTCGGGCCATGTGCAGAGAATGGTGTATGCGCGCGGCCGAGCAGTGTAGTTGAACACAGTAATATTCACCCGAGTGGTTTTGCTCTCAGCATCCCAAACCAGTTCTTCTTCACTGAAAACCGCATTCATTATTTTGGTAATCACTGGAGAGAGTTCCACTGGCTGTTCTTTGAGAATTTCAATGATTTTGTCATGGATTTCAGGTAGGATGACGTTGACCAACTCAAATTTTTCCTGTGCCTTCTTCTTTTGAGCAGATTTCTTCAGATGGTTACGCAGCCCTCTGCCGACTTCAAGCATGGCTAGGCGAATTTCCTCAAAAACGACCTCATTGTCCGCCAGCGCTTCTTTTGCTTCGCTGGTGAAGAACACATTTGTACTCGCGAGGTGAATCAACACCGCGGCAGGCCCCTTCGGAATGCCACGAGCACCAGGGTGGTCCAGCCCATATTGTTTCCAATCGACACTCTCCAGTGCCTTGGTCAACAGGCAACCGCCCTGTTGATACATCAGCGGCACACGATTGGCGAATCGTAGTACCTGTATTGGCTGGTCAGCGAGCAAGTCCCCACCGAAAATCAGCCCCACCTCAATTTGGAATGGATTGCCTTGACTGACTTTTGGTGGCCGGGTGACTGTTGAGACAAATCTGGAATCTATTGCTTTTGACAGCCCCTTCTTGATTAGAAGATCCTCTATTGGGGAGAGACAATCCGTTGGGGGCGGCAAGATGCGAGTTTCTTTCAGTGCATTGAGCAGGGCGTTGGCTGCCTCTGCCTTCAAACCGCGTGGTTTCCTATTTTCATCTAGCCCGGCCCTGTTGCATGCTTCGCGCGCAGCACGCATCGAGACCCCAGAGAAATTATTGCGCAGGAACGAGGTCAGTTTTCGCTCATCACTCGCGCGCAAGAAGCGTTGGAGAGAACCGATTTCCAGTCCATGTGGGTGCGGTTTAATTTCCGTGACTGGGTGGGGGAGAGTTTCAGTGACACGGGGCCAATTACCCTCATCGATTACAGTTCCATCCTCGTCGATTACCTTGAATGAGATCGATGCGTGTGGATTGACGATGCTCGCCATTTTGAGATATTGATACACGCTTTGCTTACCGCGTTGGTACTTCGCTTTCATTCGAGCCTCAATTTTCACACCATGCTCAATCGCAACCATTGTTTCCTCATCGACCCAATGAACTCGCTGCTGGTTGCTCTTAATGGCCCGATTTTTCTTAGTGTCAAGACCGATATCGACACTGACTGCGGTCGCTTCACTCGCTATTTTGGAGATGATTCTCGTTGGCTTCCCTGTAGTCAATTGACTATACATTACCACGCCAGTGATGCCGATCCCCTGTTGTCCTCTGGTTTGCCGAATAGTATGGAATCTTGAACCAAATAGAAGCGAGCCAAACACCTTGTCGATTTTATCGGGCGGAATACCCGGGCCATTGTCTTGGCTAATCATCATCAATTCGTCTTTTCTGCCCTGTAGTTTTCTGATTTCGATGGTAATATCTGGTAGGATGCGATGTTCTTCGCAGGCGTCAAGGGAATTATCAACAGATTCCTTGACAGCAGTGATGATTGAACGGGACAGGGTATCGAATCCAAGGAAGTGCTTGTTTTTCTCAAAAAACTCACTGATGCTAGCTTGCTGCATCCGACTTCCTGTTGTTTGATGTGCCATCTGTGATTCGCCCTACAACCCCGGGTCCTCCCTCCAGCCTAATGCGGAGGGGCCAGCAAGCCGTAATCAGACCTAGTAGGTTGACGGTGTATAAGCGTCAAGGCTTTTGAGGCATCATAGGCAGTAGGTTCATTCCTCAGAGAAATGCGAAGATTTGAGGATGGCCTCCAATTTCTGTTTGGATAACCGATGCATCCAAACCGCTCCAACAATGGTAACCAGCACGCTCACCACCATCGCGACCCACCACAGTGCATCTTTCTCTGGACCCACACCAGCAATGATGTCCGCCATATTCCCGATGGTTGCCCCCCACCAAGCATACAGAATAGTTGGAAAGATGGTTGCAATATTTCCCAGCGTGTAGTCACGGTCTCTGATGTCAGTCGCTCCAAGAATGTAGTTGGAGAAATTGTAGGGGAGTACTAGTGAAAGTCGAATCAACACCGTGAGCGCCAATCCGTTTTCGGTAGTAGCCTCATCGATGGCCTTCCATTTTGGTTCATGCAGTTTTTTCTCGACCAGTTTTCTGCCTCCAAGCCTTCGAACGATGTAAAACGGAACAAGGGCACCGACATAGGCCCCTAGTACCCCAGCAACAACTCCACCAGCGAATCCAAACAGGGCGCCCGCGACTAGTTTCATCAATGATGAAGGCACCATTAGAGTAGCGAGTATGACAAATAATCCGGAATAAATCAGTACCCCTCCTATTCCCATATCGGCAAGGGGTGAAGCCCATTTGGAGAGTATGATGATGACCGGCATGAACACAATTGTATATCCTAAGTAAATCGAGACCCCGCCGAGTCCATACTTCAACTTCGACGAATCTACCATGCGTAACCCACTGATGTGTACCCCTTCGTCATGTCGGAGAGTGGTTGCGCTCAAGCTGAAAACAGGTGGGGATGCCAAGCAGTAATCTTGCCTGTAAATGCGCTTGCCATCACTGTGAGCGGCGAGGCAAGATACAGTCTGCCCGGGCCACTGCGACCCTGAAAATTCCTGTTTATTGCAGAAATTGTCACCTGTTCTACGAGGTCCGATACACCCGGGCCAGCACCGATGCAGGCGCCGCAGCCGGGGTCAATCAGATTGATTCCCGCGCTCTCAAATAATTCAATCCACCCGTTGCGCTCAGCGAGGTCTTTTACCGTCCTAGAGCCGAACTGAATGTAGCAAACCACTCCGTCTGCAATGGAAAGTCCGGCGTCGACTGCAGCCTGAGTAACCATTGCATAATAGGCGAAGTCATCCTCTTTTCCGGCGGTACAGGAGCCAGCGTAGGCGATATCAATCGCAACCTCACCGATATCAGAAATGTATGCCCCATTGGTCGGGTCACTTGGTATTCCTTTGTCCGGGTCACCCGGATGGGCCACCATAGGTCGGATTTGTCGGAGGTCGATGGTGTGAACTCCCCCATCATACGTTGCTCCTTCATCAGGAAGCACGAATGCTGCTCGAATATCTCCCTCAGTGAATCCATCCCTTCGCGCTAACAACCATTCCACGGTCAGGTCATCTGGCTCGCAGATGCCAGTTTTTGCGCTGCATTCAGTCGCCATGTTACAGAGGGTCGCCCGCTCGTCCATTGACAAAGATGCCAGCCCCTCGCCGCCGAATTCCATCGAGCGGTCGAGAGTTTCAGAGTTAGCAGCATATTTCCAAAGAATGTGAAGAATCACGTCTTTAGCAGTGCATCCAGGGTCCAATTTCCCGATTAATTCGAAGCGGATTGATTCTGGCACATTAACGAAAGCAAACTGATTGTAGATTAGGTTGGCATATTCAGTTGATCCCACACCATAGGTCAGCGCATTGGAAGCACCACCCATGCAAGTATGAGAATCAGTGGCTTGGATGAAATCCCCGACATCGATGAACTCCTCGCGCGCAACCTGATGACAAATTCCCGGCGAAATCCCACCCTGCGCAGAGTAGTCCCTCACCCCTGTATGCAGTTGGAAAGTTTTCTGCATGTCCCGCAGAGTCTGAATTTTATCAGAAAAGGGGCTGTATCTTGGAACATCTGTTGCATACAGCAAATGGTCCTCAAACACAGCAAATTTTGGTGGATTAGGTAGTATGTAATCGGGTCCGTATTCAGTCTTGAGGAATTCATGTACCTGTGCTGTGGTGAACTCGTGAGAGTATCCACCGTCCACTTTCGCAATGACGGCATCACCCGGCGATACATAGGGAATTGAGCCATTTTGTCCGAATAATTTGTTCGCAATCATTTTCTCAACCATAGTCATTGGTCGGGGTGGATTAGTTACCTCTGGAAGTGATATTTCACCAGATTTCATTCGTTCGGCAAAGGGGAAAAGGCCTCCACTTTCAATGATAAGGGCGGTAACTGAGTCATATTTTGATGTAAATTCTGAGAGGGGAAGGCTTTCTCCAGACTGCAAACGAATCAATATTTCATGGTCACCCATCAACTGCCCGAGATTGATGTTATTCCGTTCATGGATAGGGGCAAATGAGGCAGCAATAATCAATCGTATTCCTGACCATCGCTCACATTGAGCAGCAGTTTCTCGACTTGAGCCAGTACCCTTGCGATGTCCTGAGACTATTACCTCAAATCCACCATTTTTCAGCGCGTGAGGTTCGAATAATCTCTGACCTTCATGCATCAGACCAGCATAGGAGTTCTCTGCAATGAGGACCGGATCGTGATCAAAGCAAACCCACGCGGGGGTCATCACATCGGTATTGATGTCATCTAGCAGATCATCAATACTGAGATCTTCCATTTGCAGATCAAGTCCGTCATAGA
>CAUZSM010000027.1:0-16419 GCA_963582685.1 Candidatus Thalassarchaeaceae archaeon
CATTCAATCCTCTCCCTGAGGGGGATGCTCAGGTCAGGTCAAGGGCCTTTTAGGACGGCTTTGCTGCGATGTGTGATGTTGCCGGAGGCGCAGGCGCGAATCGTGCGACTGCTCGCACGCTTTCCCACTGAGTTAGAATCAGCGTGGGATGTTCCTCGCGACCTGTCATTACCAGGTCTTGCCGAGTCTCTCGGAGTGGTTCGCTCGGCAATTCATCAACCACTGAAAGCCCTAGAGGAAGGCGGTTTGGTAGCATCTCGACAAGCCCATGTCATTGGCGGTGGTAATCGCCGCCGATTGGTCCTGCATCTCACCGAAGAAGGACGCCGCATTGCTGGCTCGCTAGCCAGTCCAGCCCCGGCCGATACAGCCTCGGTGGAGGCAGTTCTTTCCGGTTCGAATCAGATTGCAGGTGGTGCACCGCCCGCAGTAATTCTGCATGGCAGATATGAGGACCTGCAATCTGTACATTCATTGTTGCAGGAGCATGGCTGCGCCACAGTTTCAGGAATGCCGGGTATTGGGAAATCTGCCCTGCTCCGCGCGCTTTCCGACCTACACCTGAGCCAAGGGGGAGCGGTTCGATGGTGTACACTCGATGCTACGATGGACGCCTCGGAGTTGGTAGGCAGTTGGCTTGAGTCAGACGACCCCCCGAGAGATGTGGATGCGATGGTTGCAACCCTTAGTGCCCTGCCAGAGGAGATTCTACTCGTCGTAGATGAGGTATCCTCGGTTCACCCACGCCACCAAGATGCAATCTCAGCACTGCTTTCCAGCCTTGTTCAGGCAAATGGAGGACCGCAGTTTGCCATTGGTACTCGCGCACCCCCTCCCTTCGATGCGGGCGATAGCGAGCATAGACTCGAAGGAGTCGAGATCGAAGCAGGGACTAGCATACTTGGCGAGGTTTCTGCTGAAATTGATGCGGAAGCGGTTGTTTCCGCTTTGGACGGGCACCCGCTTGCGTTGCACCTTTGGTCACCCGACGATGATGTGCCGGAAGCGAGCGGGGCTGTGCAGGAATTTGTTGAGAAAACCGTTTTGTCTCGATTGTCTGATGTTGGGCGCAGCGATTTGGATTCACTCTCTTGTGAGCCAATTCCAGTGACTGTAAGCGCACTGCCGGAGCAATTTGACCCGACTGAACTCGATGAGGCGGCGTTGCTGCGCTGGCCACATGGTGATGTCGAGTCTCAACATCTTGTTCGCAATGTACGCCGTGCAGTTTGGGATGAGGGGCAGCGCTCAACTTTGCATACGGAAGCAGCCGCACATTGGTCTTCGATGGAAGGCGCACAGGCGCGCTGGTTGGAAGCCCACCATCTGGTGAAGGCCGATGACTTGAGTGCAGGTTCTCTAATCGAGGATAATGCGGAGGAACTGTTGAGTTTGGGTTCTGCAGCGATGACAGCCCTCATCGAAGATGCACTGCATGCTCTACCCGATGCTGTGGCATTGCGACGTATGGCGGCACGGCTCGCTCTTGACCGCGGTGAGCCGAGCCATGCGGAATCACATATCGGCGAACTCTCGGATGATGATGCCCAGAAGAATGCCCTTCTTGCAAGACTCCACCGAATGAATGGTGATATCGAACTCGCTGAGGCGGCTGACGAATCCGCTCTTGCCTTGGCGGATTCTGGCGAAGCGGCAAGAATCAGGCTTTCTCGGATTGCCTCCAAACTTGACGATAGATTGCCGAATAGTGACGATTCCGACCTCGGTATGCTTGATGCATCTCTAGCAGAGGTACGACCCTCAGCCCTTGAGGCGAATCAGCGCCGCGCTGCTGTGGTATTGCTCGCTATTCTTCGCCATAAAATTTCACTGCTGCGAGGTGATGCTGAAACCTGTGCCGCCGTTTGTGATGACCTTGAGACGTTAGCCGGCGGCGATGACCCCATCATCGAGCGACTGCGACACCTCGCAGCGCTTACTCTAGTTGAGCAGGACAGTCCAGCTCGGCTATCCGCTGAGAGTGATTTACGTCGTCTGTTCGACCGAACGATGGACCCGATTCAGCGTGCTTCGCTCGGCCTTGCGCTTGTCAATGCTCAATCACAGTCCAATCAACCCGGTGCCGCTACCACGCTAGAAGCCCTGTTTGACATCGTTCTACCCGAAGATGATCCCGCCGCGCGCCGCCTCGACGCGATGCGATGGTATTGGCGTGGCATGCTTGATGAATCAGGCCGGCTGGCGGCATGGATGGAGGCCAGCCATAGATTGCGTGCGGCGGAATGCCCCAATGCCGCAGCAGAATTGACAACGAAATTGCACTCTTCTCTGCGCTAGTGGTCCTCATCATCCGCCGCAGATTCAATGTCGGCGAAGACATCGTACTCGTCCTCTTTGAAGTCGTCACCGTCATCCTCTGAATCATCGTCCTTCTCTCCTTCCTCTACAACATCGTCGGCGGCGTCATCAACGTCCTCGTCGGATTCGTGGACGACTTTATGCATATCTTCGTCAGTGGAAAGTCCAAGCAATTCCCGTCCTTTGCGCATCCAAATCCAGCCTTCGTCAACCCACTCGTACAATTCTTTCAATGCCTTGTCTGAAATGCCGGCTTCGCTGGCGATACGTTCGATAATTTTCTTCTCGCGCTTTTCGTAGACTCCATCAGAGGCAGCGAGCAATAATGCATCACGCAGAGCGAGCAGCACCGATTCTTCACTCATCTCACGTATTGCTAGAGATATTGGTTTGGGCCGCTTCAATTCCAGCCGCAAATCCTTGCGGCTGAGTGGCGCAATCAGCGCGTTGCCGAGCCTCCCTTCAAAAGTAGCTAGCTCCTCAACAGTGATCTCACCGTCAGATGAGGCCATATGAGCCAGTAGTGAGGCATATCCTCGTCGGTCGGCTCGGTCCAAATGATGTAGCGTGTCGGGGAGCATGCCGCGTGATGGTATGGTTCAGAATTGAACCTTCCGTGACCTCAATGAGGTCGGAATTATCAGACTTCAGCGCCGATTAGTGTGCGAGTATCGACGATTCCTTCGATGCCCCGAACCTGCTCGATAATGCAGTGCGTCAGGTCAACTTCGTTCTCGGCCTCAATTTTGACGAATATATCGTATTCACCGAAGACCATCCAACGCCCGGTGACCAAATCGACACGGTCGAGAGTATCCCTGACCTTGTTTTCGTAACCTGGTTTGGTCGTGATGAGTATGAATCCAACAGCCATTTTTTCACCTCAGTATTCAACGACGATGAGAGTCTCAGTTTCCTTGATTCCCTCAATTGTTCGGAGGTCACCCATTAGTAACTTGGTCAAATCTTTGCCATCTGCGGCATTCACTCGTGCAACCAAATCGTACTCACCGTATAGCGCGTGGGTCTCGATAATGCACTCCATATCTGCGAGGGCGAGATAGACATCTCGCTCCATCGATGGCTCGGTTTTGAACAGGACAAATGCGGACGGTGGCACGGCAATCTCCGAGCCGCTCGGCCGACAATCTGCACATAACCTCTCCTATCCGGCTCGTTTCCCCTCAAATATCATGGAATGGCTGTATTCTTGAGGAAAAATTGGTCGAACCAATCGCCGAAAGCATCCAATAGGGGCTCGCCGCGCTCGGTTCTCATGGAGAACCGTCGCAAGGGGGCAATCTTGCTGTTGGCAGCGATGCTTCTGGCTAGCCTATCTCCTCTGCTGATGACAGCAGTCTTGAATGAATTGGTCGAAGACGAATCTGCGCCAACCAACTCCCGTTCAACAACCACATGGTCGGGAGTTCGAACACAAGAGAGCGACTACACCATTGCGGCTGGAGACACGCTGGTTATTGCATCGGGAACCACCGTCCAACTTGGATATGGTGCGCGAATCTACGTAGAGGGTGAACTCGATATTCAAGGAACTTCATCATCACCAATCACCATGACAACGGCACCGGGTTCTGTATCCCACGAAGGCATCCAGTTCAATGCCACTAGCAGGGGACGTGGCTCATCAATTCAGTATCTGGTCATCGACGAGGCGGAATGGGGTATCACCATCTACGACAGCAACCCCTTGCTTGAGGATGTGACTATCAACAACGCCGACTACGTCGCCGTTGACCTGTTCAATTCAGCCAATCCAACCATCCGACGCCTCACCGTGCAAGACGGAGGTCAGGATGTGCACGGTGGCAATCCGGGAACTTGGAGATATGGCATCGGTTTGTCGATCGGAGCTGGTAGTGCTCCGTTGATACAGGGTGCTACTTTCGACAACCTGATTCTGCGAGCCGTCAATATGTGGGGCAATTCCGGTGGAATGGTATCCGGTGTGGATATCACCAACATCTCTGGAGCGACTCTTGAGTGGCCTGCTGCGATTTGGGTTGAGGATTCAATCGCTTTATTCCAAGATATCAACATCGGTCGCTCCGACAACGGCATCATAGTGCGGCACATCACGGAGAATGGAACAACAAGACCGACCTTCCGAGATGTGGTCATCGAGAATTCCCAGTATCGAGGTATTTTTGTCGAGCAGAATAACCACACTAATTGGAACGCACCACTGAATGCTATTTTCGAAGGATTGACTGTGAGAGGAACCGGTGGTGTAGGAGCAAAAACACCCGGTCTTGGAATGTTTGCAATTGGCTTGAATACTACTGGAGCGGACTTTGCGGACGTGTTGATTGAAGACAACATCTGCAATGGCTTCAAGGCCTACATGATAGATTCAGCAACAAGAATCTCAAACATGACAATCACTGGTTCTGGCGACCCTTCATCGGTCTCGATGAACGACCATGCTGGGATGTTCATCCGCTCTTCCAATTGGGCTCCGTACATCGAGGACCTGACCGTAAGTGACAGCGCAGGTGATGGCATAATGCTGTGGAAGGCGAGCCTGCAAGGAGCAAACTGGCTGACCGAAAATAACGCGGGTGCAGGCCTGTACGTACGCGAGGCTCACCCGCAGGTGGTCGGAGTGGTGACCACTGGAAACGGTGAGAACGGCTTGTATGTCTACGACAGCAGCAACATCGAGTTTGCCGACTTGGTCAGCAGCGACAACGGTGTAAGCGCGTTGCTGCCAAAGAATGGTATCGGGTTATATTTTGAAAAATCAAATGACTTGATGAGCGCGAGCAAGAATGTCACCTGCATTCGTTGTTCATCAACAAATGATGCGTGGGGCGGAGTATATGCTTTGAAATCAGTAGACATGCAATTCTTCGATTTGGTCGTGACAGACCCGGGTAATGGTGCCCGCGCAGTCGAGGTAGACAATTCCAATATGCAATTCAATGGCTGGGTGACTTTTGATGGTCTGACCGTTCAGGCCAATCGCTCTGGACCAATAGTACAGTTCACCGATGCCGATGCGCACCTGTCAGGTCTGCTGCTGAACGGCGTTCACGAAGGAGTCGCTTGGGATGGAAGCGGAGACCCACTTACATCGACACTCACTGATTCCGCCCTCTCAGGAACAGACTGCATCGAATTCACCGACTTGCATCTCGTAATCGCTGACAACGTCTCTTTCGCTGGCTGTTCCGGCCAAGTCAACTTTCGTGATAGTGAGGTGAACATCACCGATGGTTCTGGAGGTAGCGCAGTCACTTTTGACATGACAGGAATGCCAAGCCACGTACGTTGGATAGATTCTGACGCACCACCAACGCTCAATCCGGGTGTTGGCAGTGTATTTGATCGGATGTTCACGCTGAATGTTTGGGCGGTGAATCAGCACTCACATGGCCTTCCAAATGCACAGGTCAACCTGTCTTTCGACCAGTTTGAAGCAGATGTATCCGCCACGCTACCTTATTCGGGAAACCAAATATTCGGTCCATTCATTGGTTCACGAAGCACTTCGACAGGAACAAGCGGCACAACTCAGGCGTGGGTCGGTTGTGATTACGACGGAGAACATGCAGACGCAGGTCCATTCAATGTCGACTCCGCTCAAACTGTCCTTTGCACAATCACTCTGACCAATCAGCCCCCGCTGATTGTATGGGAAACTCCACTTGACGCAGACATATACTCCAGCGGTGGTGAGGTTCTGTTCAATGCATCTGCTACTTGGGACCTCGATGATGACCCAATATCCTTCACATGGCAGAGCAGTATCGATGGCAATTTCTGTAGCGGAACCGCCCTATTCTCCGCCAACGACGGTGGTGCTTGCTCTCTCTCCGATGGTACTCATACAATCACGCTATTCGCCTGCGATGACCAGAACAACTGCGCCAATGAATCTCGACAAATTGAGTTGCGAAACTTGCCACCATCAGTGACAATCTCAACTGACCCGGCACCCGGGATGGATGGTGTGATTCGAGTATTCAGAACAGTGCCATTATTCATCAACGCAACCGGCACCTTTGACCCTGAGAATGACCTCATTGACTGCCCTACCTTTGCTTCCTATCGGGGTGATGGGCAAGGCTCTAGCCAAGGTTCGCCTAATTCCGGGGTCCGAGCAGAATGTCCTATGGAGTGGAATGAGTCTTTCACAGACGCAGCAGATAGCGTCACCCAATTCGATTTGAGCATCTACTTTGGAGATGGCGTGAATCCAGCAGTCGAGATAATTTACGCCATCGAGTTGGTCAATGAAGTTCCCCATCCGGAATTCACAGTATACCGAACCGACAACACTTCTGCGGGCATGCTATCTCTTGATGGTACGGCTTCGCATGACCCGGAAGGAGATGAGATTCGTGCGGTGTGGGTCAGTAGCCTCATCGGCGATTTACCAGATGATGGTGATGGAAATGACCTGATTTGGACCGGATGGTTACCCGCTGGTGAGCATCTGATTACTCTCCAACTATCTGATGATAGACCAGAGCACTCTACATCATGGTCATCGGAAACCCAACCTGTATCAGTGGAGAACAGTCCTCCGCTTGCAAGTATTTCAAGCCACAGCACCTCATTCAGCACCGACTCATCCGTTCTCCACACCTTCCTCGCTGAACAGAGTGGAGATTGGGATATTCCGTGTTCTTGGTATGATGATGGTTGGGTAACAAACCATCTGTGCTCGATGCAGTATCTGCCCAACCCGGACAGTGTGGCAGTTCGTTGGGACTCCAGTCTTGTCGAGGGTGCACTAGGCACTGATTGGACTCTTACTGCCCGCCTGCCCGCGGGGAGCCAGACTCTCTCATTCACTGTTGACGATGGAGTGAATCCGCCGGTGGTAGCATCTGTTGAGGTTGCGGCAGCGACCAGTGCGCCTATCCTCATATTGGCTAGCCCAATTCCCGGGATCGATGTCTACAGCGATGCTCCAGTTCTGTTTGATTTCCGCGAATCCTTCGACGCTGATGGAGACAACTTCACCGTTACCATAGAATCGGATTTACTGACTGAGCCGATAGTTGACAACGGCACTACCGACTTTTGGTACAACGACGACCTCGCCGCTGGAACCCACTCACTCACATTCACCTTGATTGATGACACTGGAATGACACGCGTGCACAACCAGAGTCTGTTGGTTCTCCCAACCGGTCCGCACGCGGTTATCGACGGATTATTGGAAGGCCAGTATATTCCACCGGGTGACGAGTTGGTGTTCAACGGCACCTCGTCATACGATGCTGATGACGACATCATCGCATGGATTTGGAAGGAACATGACACACCTGATGTTGCAGGAGTGGAAATTGCCAGTGACGACGAGTTCACTGCATGGGTCAAGCCGGGCCCTGCAACGTTCACTCTCACTGTCAGAGATTCACGAGGTGTGTCCGATACCGCTTGGATTAACCTGACAATCGGTGCGAGTTTCCCCGTACTCTCCGACTTGGATTCTGACCTCGACGAACTTGAATACGATGTTATCAACACGATGCATATCACCGTTAGGTTAGCCGATGCTGATGGTACTACACTGCGAGAAGGCAGTGTTCAGGGGGTTCTGAAGGTTGGAGGTGAGGAGCATCCCTTCACTCTCCACGACGATGGAGCCGGAGGGGATGCAATGGCTGGAGACGGAATCTGGTCTGCGGTGTTGTCGGCAAAGATTGGCGATGCGCAGTGGGCGAGCCTCGAAGTGTGGGCTGTTGATGGTGATACCACCTCTGATGTGATGCGCCAACAGATTCTGGTAAGGACTCCTGCCGAGTTGTCTGGATTTCTCGAAAGACTCGGCAGCGTTGGACTCTATGGGCTGCTCGGGACAACTCTTGTTCTCGGCATCATCGGTTTCCTCGTGCAATTGCGCAGCCGCCGCCGCTTGGCGGAGGACCTTGCAATGATTGAATCGTGGGGTGGTGGCCTCGGTGAGGGTTCTGGTGGATTTGATTTGATGGATGAATCAGCCCCGCTTGAAGAGCCCGACTTGGATGCTCCTGAACCACCCGCATTGAGCGATTTTGGCGATTCAGATGAGCCTTGAATCAGGATTCATAGAATCCTGCATAGCGCTCTGCGTTCAGGGTGTAGGTGTATTCCTCCAACACTCGATGTCGACCGGCTCGCCCCATTTTCTGGCGGACCTCTGGGTTGGAAAGCAGTCCGTTGATTTTTTCAGCCAACGAGTCGGCATCACCCAGTTCGAATAGTGCACCGACTTCAGAGTCAACCATTTCGGGTAGAGGTCCATCGTCGACAGTCACTACCGGTGTACCCGACGCCATCGCTTCCAATGGAATCAATCCCTGACCTTCGTAGTAGGATGGATATGCTACCAAATCGGCTGAGCGGAATAGTTGTGCCAACTGTTCGAAGGGCATCCCTGATTCAATGGTGACGCTGTCAGCGATGCCGAGCGACTTGGCTTGCTTGAGCAGGGTGCGGCGCATGTGCCCGCGTCCAACTATTACCAGATGCGCATCTCTGTTGGCAGCCAGCACAGCCGGCATCGCTCGCAGTAGTGTGCTGAATCCCTTGCGAGCAACTAATCTACCAACTGCAAGAATCAGATGAGTGCGCGTATCGGCAAGGCCTGAAAGCGCGGCCTCATCTGGATTTCCATACCGTTCACGCATTATCTCATGCGCAGCCAATGATTCCTCATGGTCTCCGTCGAGAGGTACGAACATATCCGTATCAACTCCCCAGCGCACGACCTCACAACGCCAGTTTTCAGGCGGGTCGTAGCGGTCAAGAAAATCTTGTTTTGTTGCCTCGCTATTTGCAACGCAAACAGTCGAGGTGCGAACAGCAGCCCGCTCATACTTGGCGTAGTGACGCCCAGTCAGCAGGATGGCGAGGTCATTCGGATTCTTCCACGTCGCAGCCTCGCCATGCTTGGCTGCTCGCACCATACCATCTCTCTCACCTAGCCATGAACCGTGCAGACTGGTGATGACCGGCCCCACTTCGCTGCGAACTTTTCGATACTGCTTCTCGGTCCACGAAATCATCGGTGCATGCACGTGTACAGCATCAACAGGGTTGCGAGAGTGGACTCTCAGTAATTCACGCAGTGCCCATCTTCCATAAGATACGGTGAAGGCCATCGGTAGAGGTGCCCAGCGGACCTGCAGAACCTCGACTCCTTCTTGTGATGGGATTGATTTCGGGTTGCGCATAGCCTTCTTGTAACGCCGGGTAATCACTGTGACACTATGTCCCATTCGGGTCAGTGCGCCTGCTAGGTGGAAAACGGTTGAGCCCATGCCACCCCAACGCGGTGGATATTCACCGGAAAGCATCGCGATATGCATACATCCACCCCTACGCCGCAGGCGCTTAGTGAACGCCTGCATGGTATCTGATTTGAAAGCAGGGGGCCGGCGCCATGCACGGGTGCATTGAAAAATGGCTGCAGAATGGGGTAGTGTGAGGGGATGCGTTGGTCGAAGCACTGCCGGTTCATGTTACGGTTGTCATACCGACTCGAAATGAGGAGGCGGCAATCGTTGATACCATCCGTTCTATTCCTAACGATGGCTGGTGTGAAAAACTCGATTTCCTGATAATTGACGGCAATTCAACCGACAAAACCCGCGAATTGGCGGCTGAAGAAGGCGCATGGGTGGTAATGGAGCCGCGCAAGGGCTACGGTCGTGCCTACCGCACTGGCTTTGCAATTGCGCCCGGCGATATCATCGTCACACTCGATGCCGACTGCACCTATCCAGGCGAAGAAGTGCCGGGTCTAGTACGCAAGTTGGTCGAAGAAGATCTGAAATTCATCACTTGTGACCGGCTTCGCCGCGCCGAAGAGGGTGCGATGTCAGGTCTGCACGGCTTCGGAAATTGGGGACTTTCAGTGACTGCTCGTATGCTGTTTTGGTATGGTATCCACGATTCACAGAGTGGTATGTGGGTATTCCGCAAGGAGATAATGGAAAACAAGAAGATGCGGCCGACTCACGATGGGATGCCGCTATCTGAGGAGATGAAAATCAACGCACGACGCTGTTTTGGTCGCAAGAAGGCCGTCGAGGTCAGCGTGCCTTATCGGGTCCGTGTGGGAGATGCTGAAATCAATACCTGGGGCGATGGCTGGCTGAACTTCCGCTTCTTCTTCCTCAAGCGATTTGGACTCAATCGGACCCGCTCAGAGTGGGGTCCGGGCGAGAATACGGAGTTGTAGTCGCATAATACGGCGCAGTGCCACGTTTACCGCTTGTTTTTCTTCAGTTATAGTGGGAAAACCCCTATGCGTATGCGGGTGTCTCCGACACCCGATGAGGCCGAGTTCTGCCGTTCAAAGGCTTGCCGTGCCGACGGTCCTAGTGATGTTCTTACTCGCCTCGCTGCCGACAGTGGCTGCCGAAGCAAATGATGCGATTGCCGGTGCGGATCAAATCAACGATGGCTCCTCTACGAGCGGCTCGGTGAATTATGGCGGCGACCGTCGTGATTTCATGAAGGTCGCCGTAGTCAACGGCGACGTGGTCGGTTTTGCTGTCAGCATTTCCTGTCAGGCTTGGGATGGGGGCTGCGAGCCACGAATCCGCCTTTACTGGGACAATCAGACTCAGGACGGCGGTACTCACACTACATACAGCAGTGCAACGTACTACATCACCCATGCAGGACCACCTGGATTTGCCTACATTGAGATTATCTCTGAGGATTCTTGGTTCGATGACAACTTCGATTACACTGTCGCAGTAAGTGTAGACAAGGATGAGCGCGACACCGATTTCGATGGTTTCTACGACGACGATGACGACTGTCCGGATGACGCTGGTACCTCAACCGAGGACCTCTCAGGCTGCGAGGATTCCGATGGGGATGGTTGGTCCGATATTGGCGACCGCTTCCCCAATGAGCCTAGCCAATGGTCCGATCAGGATCAGGATGGTTTTGGCGACAATGTGAATGGGGTCGATGCCGACAGTTGCCCGCTCCTATGGGGTGATTCGCAGGAGGACCGTCTTGGTTGCCCTGACCGTGACAATGACGGTTGGTCCGACCCGGATGTCTGGGGTGAGTGGGGTCCGGTATGGACCACCGGCGATGGTGCAGATGCTTTCTGGGAAGATGATACGCAGTGGGGCGATTACGACTTCGATGGCTATGGTGATAATTGGCATGATGACTCTTGGAATGAGAGCCGTGTGCCACTTGGAATTGGCCAATGGATGGATGGCGCAACCAACCCGGACTACTGCCCTATGGAGCAAGGCTACAGCTCTGAGGACAGGAATGGCTGCCCGGACTCAGACGGCGATGGATACTCCGACCCGGACGGAAACTGGACTTCGCAATGGGATGGTGCTGATGCTTTCCCATTCGATGAAACTCAGTGGGCTGACCGCGACCTTGACGGCCATGGTGACAACCCCGATGGCAATGCACCGGACCATTTCCCCGATAACCCGACGCAATGGGATGACACCGATGGCGATGGATGGGGAGACAACCAGCACGAGGAAGCGACCCAAGTGGACTACTTCCCGACTGACCCAACACAGTGGGCGGATTACGACCGCGATGGCTTCGGTGACAATGCCTCTGGCAACATGCCAGACTCTTGCACCGACAGCCCGGGTTCATCATTCCATGACCGCTATGGTTGCCCGGACGCTGATGGTGATGGTTATTCCAACCCCGATTCAAATTGGCCCTCTCATCCAGATGGATTCGCTGACGCCTTCCCATCGATAGGTAGTCAGTACCACGATATCGACGGTGATGGATATGGCGACAACCAGAGCGAGTTGGCATGGCAATCAGATTCTTGCATCGCCACCGCCGGGACATCGACTCTTGACCGATGGGGATGTCCAGACCGTGACGGCGATGGAGCCAGCGACCCGCAAGTAGAACTTGGCTGGATCCCCCACCCTGCAGGCTTGGCGGATTCATTCCCCGATGACCCTACTCAGTGGCGTGACGCTGATGGTGACGGCAGAGGTGATGAATCGGAAGGAAACACTCCAGACCGCTGCCGAGACACTCCGGGTACCAGCATGTATGACCGATACGGCTGCACCGACACAGATGGAGATGGATACTCCGACCAAGGTGACAAATTCTCGCATGACGGAACCCAGTGGGCGGACAGTGACGGCGATGGATTCGGTGACAATCCATTCGGACACCAATCGGATTACTGTCCGTTTTCCTCAGTAAGCGAGGGAGTATCAATCATCGATAGGCTAGGCTGCCCTGACACCGATGGCGACGGTTATTCTGATGCGGATGATGATTGGTTGGCCTCACCAGATGGACCCGGAGATGCATTCCCATTCAATAGAGTGCAATGGACTGATACTGATGGCGACGGTTTTGGAGACAACCCGATTGGCAGTATCAGAGATGATTGCCCTGCCGTTGCTGGTAAGTCAACTATTGACCGGCAGGGATGTCTGGATTCCAACCGTGATGGCTATTCGGATATGTATGGTTTGAAGGAGGCTCAACTCGCTCTGATGGGTTCGAACCCTGCTTCCAGTGTGCTGACTTTTGCTTGGGCCATTTTCGTATTCATGATCACATTCGGTGTCAGTGCCTTCATCGGTAGGCGAAGAACGGATGATATCGACCTAGCAGAAGCAATCGTTGAGGAGTCTTTTGCTGAAGATGAAGGAGGTGAATTGGATGATGCGTAAACCGTTTGGATTAGCAGTGCTGATACTGCTGCTTGCACCTATGCTTGCAAGCAGTGCTGCTGCTCAAGATGCCAGCCACATCTCGATTGGCGCCGCTCGTGCTGACAGTCTTGACATGAACATTGATGGTGACGATGACCGCATCAACGTCACAGCATTGATTGGCAGCGGCCTCGATGCTGCTTACATCGGTGTTGAGGTGACCGCAAGCACAGCAGACATCACCCTCACATTTTGGGACAACTTCACCATCAACGCAGGTGATGTTCACGCAGTGCGAACTGTCATTGATGCGTGGGAAGACGCTGAATACACCATTGAAATGCGTGTGCATGACTTAGATTCAGGGATGTTGGTGAATAGCAGCGAGTTCGGTCCATTTGATTTGATGGCGAGCCTTACCCAACCATCACTCTCGATGAGCCTTGAATCGACTGAATTGTTGTTTACCGGTGAGACCTGCCTCATTAACCGCAGTTTTTCCGACCAAGTCGGAGCACGATATGATGAGACTGGAATCATATCAATCAGCGGTTCACCATGGCTTGTTGGTGAGCACGAGTCGCCGGTGGATTGCAGTCGCTGGCCTGCCGGCGAATATGTAGTGACAGAGCATTATCGCAATGGCCTTGGTATGGTCGCCACAGAAGAGTTGAGATTCACTATCCACATTCATCCTCCACCCGCCTTTGAGATTGTAGTGTCCGGTGGTGATACTCCAGCAGGAACCCCATGTGAATTAGTTAGCAATGCTACCGAGGGTACGCGACTGGCAGAGATGGATATCGATTGGTATGTCACTCAGCCGAATCAGGAAATTGATTGGCATGGCGATACCAACATCCTCGACTGCACTATGTGGGCGCCAGGAGTCCACAAGGTGCGAGTTAGCATGACCAGCGCACAGGGACGTGAAACCACAGAGGCTCTGAACCTCATTCGACTGCCACCTCCCGCTGATGCTAGCGAGATAGTACTGAACGCCAGTGGCGACCCAGACCGATGGCCAACCGTCTCACAGGGTGACGCTTACCAGCCAGAACCGCTATTCGTCAGCCTATCTATTTCTGCAGCAATCGTCGGTGCAATCACCTTCGTCTTTGCTGTGCTTGCCGGTGTGGTGGTTGCACGCTTGGCTACTCGCAGTCGTCGCGACACTCCGGTGGATTGGGAGGAGACGCTCATTCCCGATGCGGAAGGACTGCCAACTTTCACCGATGACGAGGGGGTGCATTGGCGCCAGCAGACCGACGGCAGTGTCGATTGGTGGGATGCGTCCGATCAGGTCTGGACTCGCTACGAGGCTTGACAGCGGAAATCACATTCCCCGGCTAAAGCCGGGGGACGCATTCAAAGAGAGATGCATTACCGCCGTGGTATATGGGCGTCACTATTTTCGACAATTCAATCCCGTTTGCTGACAGGGTCCGCACTTTTTCACACATCGCGATATTGCTAACCCTCGGTGTTCTTGCGATGATATACCTGCAAGTAGTAATCCAGCCATTCATTCTTGCATTATTCGTTTTCTTACTTCTGCGCCCAGGGGCAGAATGGCTGAAACAACGCAAAGTGCCAACAACCCTAGCATATTTCCTCGTCATCGTCGGATTGGTATCAGTTGTCACCTTGACCGGATGGTTGCTTTACGCGGACCTGTCCAAGGTAATCGATACCCTACCTGAACAGATGGAGAAAATCGATTCTCTGCTGGCAAATCTGGAAGGTATGACCATCCTCGGCATGGATCTCAACCTTCACGGGGCCTCGGACCAGTTGACTGGCGATTCTGTTCGTAATGCGCTATTCTCGGTCTTCGGCAACGCCGCATCATTCCTCACCAACCTGATTACCGTCATCGTATTCCTGCTATTCATCATCCTTGAGGCAGAAACTCTACCAGGCAGGATTCGAGCAGCCTACCCCTCTGAAGTCACCGGCAAATTGGATGAAATGTCCAAGCAGATCGGCGAGGGAATCAACAGGTATGTGCTGGTCAAGACATTCGTCTCCTTCGGCACTGCATTTGTCACCGGGGCAATCCTGGTGTCTGTGGGAGTACCGGGTTGGTTCATGTGGTCGGTTCTCACATTCGTGTTGAACTACGTGCCATACATCGGCAGCCTATTTGCGGTGCTTCCACCAGTAGCCCTTGCCTTCCTTACTTTGAATCCGGCTGTAGCGATTGTAGTGATGATATTGCTGGTATCCAATCAGCAGTTGTGGGGAGCCATCATCGAGCCGAAGATGTTTGGAGCAAGCCTCAACATCTCACCGGTAGTACTGCTGCTGATGGCTGCTTTCTGGTTCTGGCTTTGGGGCATCATCGGCATGGTCATCGCAGTGCCGATGGCTGTAATCGCCAAGATAGTGCTCAGCCAGATTGACGGAACCAAACCGTTCGCCATACTGCTTTCAGAACGAGCGCCAAAAGCCGCAGTTGACGATTCTGATGAGTGAATTACTGACGTGCGACCCATTCACCTGTGCTTGAGTCTCGGTACCACCACTGATTGCTGCCAATGGGATGCTCAAGCCACTCATGACCATCCCCGCCGACGTTACCGATTAGGTCTGATGTAGGACCAGTACTGAACCCACCTGCCGATGGGTCATAACCACCAGCCTGCGGCACAGTTTGCTGCATCGGAATCTGCTCTGGTTGTGGGGTTGAATCGAATAATGAATCGTATTCTGCATGGTGGTGAATTGCCAGCGGGTCATCATTCTTCTTCTTGACAACGAAAATGATTATCGTGAGTAGAATGCCAATAACAGCGAACATGAGGACAAGGATGCCTAGCAATGTAACTATGGCATCCGATGCACCAACATCGCTTGGTCCACCGTCATCATTTCCGCTGCCGTCACCATTTCCGCTGCCGTCACCATTTCCGCTGCCATCACCAGTTCCACCACCGTCAAGGTTCTCGTCGCACGCGTCACCAATTCCGTCCCCGTCTACATCCTCTTGGCCCGGGTTTGGACTAAGCGGACAATTGTCTTCCCAATCCACCACTCCGTCACCATCATCATCGACGTCGCACGTATCACCGGTACCATCGTCATCGGTGTCGAGTTGGTTGAAATTCACTACGAGTACACAATTGTCCATATCGTCAATGATGCCGTCGTCATCATCATCGAAATCACACGCGTCACCATAGTCATCACCATCGGTATTTGTCTGTCCCGCATTTGGGGTATCCGGACAATTGTCTTCTTCATCCGTGACACCATCTCCATCGGAGTCTGGATTAATTACGCCGGGGTTGATGACCTCTTCCTGCATGTCGATAACCAGCTGTGCGCCAGCATCTGCAACGTTGCCTGTCGTGTCGACTCCACCAACTGCGAAGTAGAGGATGCCAGAGCAGGCGCCCCCGCAAATCTCAGTCTTGGTCACAGTCAGAGCCCTAATTGCATCAGA
>CAUZSM010000028.1:0-16156 GCA_963582685.1 Candidatus Thalassarchaeaceae archaeon
CGCCAGCGGCGATTGCATCGGTGATGCTTGCCTCGGGCGCGCCCATGCCCGCAACCAGTACAGGGCCGAGGTCACAGGTCAACGCGATACAGATACTGGAGTCTGTAGGGTCGGCCGCGTCGTAGAGCAAATGATGTGAGATTGAGGTGAAATCAGGACTGGTCCAGGTATCGAGGGTCGGGTCTCCGCTGGAGTCCAATGTTGACTGATAGAGAAGCCCGGTCTGGTTGCTTCCATTCCATGCTCCGTACCATGCGGCAGAGACGTAAATCTCACCCATGCTTTGATCCGATAGCATGGCCACCGCATCATCGACATCAGAAGATATTGCATCCGCAGTTGCCGCTCCCGGCACCATGTTTGCAAGGTCATTGCGCAGCATGCCAGCAGTGAATCCACCCTTGGCAAACGATGTACCTCCATCGATGGCAAGACCTGTCGCGCCGATGCGCTGTGGATTCCACAAGATGTTGACGTTGGTGATTTCATCGGTGCCCGGCTGCCCACTGATCCATTCAAAGGAACTGACTTCCTTGTAGGTTAGAGTGCCAGCATCAGCGTCATGCATTATCACCTCGCGCTCAGTGGTAATCTCATAGATGAACGGGCCAACTTCTTCGAAACGCATCTCAGTGTCTACGCCCGCCTCTAGCGCAGCAGCATTGGTCAAATTCCATGCAGAATAACTGCGCTCGCTTTTTTCCAGCAACCAGTCGGGGTCCTCCCAATCTTCTGCTGTCCAGACTACTGCTTCGTCGACCAAATCTTGTACGGCACCTGTAGCGACTGGACTGATTACCAGCAAATTCACTCCTACCAGTAGTAGGCTCACTACTATCATCACTGCCGGAACCACTCGCCCCATGTCATCCTCACCGGCTACCGCACCCGGTGGGTATCGAATAATAGTTCACCAAAGCCATGCGGGCTTTTTCTAGCGCGATTGCTATGGCCTGAATGCTTGTCAGGCGGCCATGCGGTGGCCCGCTGACTCCGTCCATCGCGAAAAACTCGGTCTGCGTTATCGTGCACTCAGATGGTTCACTCGACAGATTACCGCAACTTGGTTCCGCGAATTCTCCATCATCGGTCATGACTTGATACCACGAAAGGGTGGTGTGCTCCATATCGCATGGCATTCCGGTGCGATGGTTGACCCCTTGGTGATGTTCTCAGGAATACCCGGACGGTTGACTTTCGTAGCAAAACACACTCTATTCCAAGTGCCGGGTCTGTCTATGTTGCTGAACGCAGCCGGGGCTCAGGCGGCCTATAGAGTGGAGGATACCAAGCAATCGAAAGGTGGGGTGGCTACCGCCAATGACGCACTGATTCAGAAGATGGCGGAACTGCTCGCTGAAGGTGAACACTGTGCCATATATCCAGAGGGTAAAGCGCACCTTGCGCCGAAACCGGTCACCATCAAAACCGGACCTGCTCGCATCCTGTTGCAAGCAATTCGTAACGCTCGCGAGAGTGGCCATCCCGACCCATGTATGATTCCCATCGGCCTGCATTACACAGACCAACACCGATTCCGTGAACGTGCCCTGATGGAAATACATCGTGCAATCGCAGTCCCACCTCTACCGGGGGAGAAAAATTCACCTAGAGCGAGCGAGGAATTACTCGCCGAATTCGGACAAGATGTTGGGGCGGACCGGGCATGGGTTCAGGCTGTCACCGACATTGTCGAGACCGAATTGAATCGAACCAGTATTGGCATGGACTCATGGGGAGATCGGCATATGTTGTGGAGAACGCGCTCGCTGGTCCATCAGGCTCGAAGGGAAAAGGAAGGCAAGGGTCCAGTGAGGCAGCCGTACGCTGAAGCGATTGTAGCAGCTCGCAGGGTCCGAGCGGCCTACCAGTGGTTGGAGCATGAAGAGCCAAGAAAGGCTGACAAAATGCGTGCACTTGTACAACAACATCACAGAAGCATGAAGGAATACGGCCTCGCCGAATTTGAGATGTTTCAAAGAAGGAAACGACCCTCGCCACTTCGTTTGGCTAGATCGATTGGTTGGTTGGCTTGGTGCTGGTTCTGGATGCTGGGGTTGGTTGGCTGGTGCTCAATGATAGGAAATTACGCGCCGTATAGGGCAGCTGGTATCATCACGCAACGAATTACAATGTCCGACAAAACCGGAGTCGGCTCTTACAAGGTGCTGTTATCGATTGTACTGCTGCCGTTATGGTGGCTGGCCATCTCAATGCCCCTCGCGTGGTCTATTTCCACAATAGTGCATGCAGTGAATATTCCCGATGTTGGAATCTTGGTTCCATTTGTTCTACGATTGGTGCGGTCAATCCCGTGGTGGGGTCTTGGATTGTTGATGATGGTGATTTGGCCTATTGCGGCAAGGCAGCATATGCGGCTGTACGTCAGGACTTCCAGAGCATGGCGTAGTGTCAAGCGCTGGTTCAGGTTGCGTGATGACAGCATCCCTTGGGCTGAAATCAAGGATAGACAACAACGCCTTGCAGAAATGTTGCTTGAAATGGGTGACTCATTCATCCTGCCCGGTGATGCAGAATGGCAGGACCCGCCTACCGGGCAGGACGACTGGCAAGTCGTCCGACTCAAACCGGTTAGTTAGTGGAACCTTACTTTGCGGTTTGGAGTGTTACCCGCCTACGGCGGAGCATCATAGCCGGGGCGAATCATCATAGGCGGGAGCGAGGTGGGTGGTTTGGTAACCATGAGCGTCCGCATACACGTTCCGATGCTTTCGGACGCCGCCCCGATACGCTGGGGGGCTTCTGTCAATGGCACACCGCAAGAGCATCTGATTCATAGCAATACGATTCTGCTTGACGCACTGAGGGACTCTGTAGGGACACTGGGCGTCAAGCGTGGATGTGATATGGGGACCTGTGGTTGCTGTGCTGTGATGATTGATGGGCAGCCGCGCCTCTCCTGCTTGACCCTTGCCGGTGAAGCAGAGGGTTGTGAGATAACCACAGTCGAAGGTTTGGCCGATGGCCACCATCTGCATCCTATTCAGCAATGCTTCGTAGAAGCCGGCGGCAGTCAGTGTGGGTTCTGTACCCCCGGCTTCCTCGTCGTCTCAGCAGCATTTCTCACCGAGAACGACGACCCGACAGACAAACAAATCAAGGCCGCCATCGATGGCAACCTCTGTCGCTGTACCGGCTACCAACAAATTGTGCAATCAGTGAGGGAAGCCGCAGCACTGCTCCGTGCTGGCGGTTGCGACGATTCAACCGTTGCACAAAGCGACCCCGACCCGGGATTCTGATGAGGTGATGAGATGGCTGATGAAGAAAAAAAGGAGTTTGTCGGATATCACCAACAACCGGGCAAACTCAAATTCGGTCGTCCCGGCGGCGGCGGCTCAAGGCCATTGAGCGGCCTCCGCGACCCTGAGATGATTCCCGAAAGCCAGGGCGGTAACAAAGCGCAGCCAAAGGGTGACCACGGCCACGATGAATTGGTCACAGGCAGCGCAATCGGTAAACGCACTCCGATGATTGATGGCCGGATGAAGGTCACTGGGCAGGCAAAATACGGCGACGATATTCGCCTTCCTGGTGAAGTGATTGGCAAAATACTGCGTTCCCCTCATCATCATGCTCGCATCCTCTGTATCGACACCACTGAGGCCGAGGCTCTCCCCGGTGTTCTCGCAGTATCAACCGGGGTCGATGCACCAGACCTATTCGGTGTGCTACCCGTCACCAAAGATGAACATGCGATGGCGGTGGAAAAAGTCCGACACGTAGGAGATTTAGTCGCCTGCGTGGCAGCTGAGAATGAGGCGACTGCCCTTGAGGCCTGCCAATTGATCAAGGTCGAATACGAGGTACTCGATGCCGTTCACGACATGGAGGATGGCCTGCTTGATGCTGACAGCCCGATACATGACAGAGGGAAATACCACATTGGAGAATCCAACATCCAGAAGCGAGTCTACCAAGACTTTGGCAATGTCGGGGAAATGCATGAAAATGCGGTAGCAAGTCACTATGCCGATTGGAAGTTTGCTGGTGTCAATCATGGGTTCACGGAACCACATGCGGTAGCCGCTCATTGGTCACCAACGGGAAGACTCACGCTCTACACACCTCAGCAGGTACCTCACTATGTCCACAGAGCATTGGCGGATGTGATGCAGATTCCAATGCACCAAATCAATGTCCATAGAACATTTGTTGGTGGAGGCTTCGGAGGCAAATCTGACCCATTTCCTCACGAGATGTGTGCTGCTATCCTCGCAAGAAAGTGCGGACGGCCAGTAAGAATCACCTTCGACCGCGAGGAGGTATTCTGGATTAATCGCGGTCGCCATCCCTCTCGTATTGAAATGAGACTGCACGCTGACTCAGAGGGACGGCTGTGTGGCATCGAAACCGACGCACTGATTGACGGGGGTGCTTTCGCTTCCTTCGGACATGTCACGACTTACTACAACGGTGTGCTCCATACTGCACCCTACGAAATTGGTGGGTTCCATTACACCGGAGCAAGGGTATGGACCAACAAGCCTGCAAGCGGTGCTATGCGAGGCCATGGTGCAGTGAACAGTCGCTGTGCCGTCGAAGTAGGAATAGACGATATTTGTGAACAACTGGCAGTTGACCCAATCTCATTCCGACTAGCAAACCTGCTGCCACCTCAATCAGCGACAATCACCGGATTCAGAATAACCAGCATCGGGATGCGTGAATGCCTTGAACGCGTCAAGGAGGCAAGCGGCTGGGATGAGAAGTTCCGGAAAATGCCACTAGGTCGTGGTATTGGTGTCGGCTGTGGATTCTTCATCTCCGGTAGCGGCCTGCCGATTCATTGGGACCCTAACAAGTTCCCACACGCAACCGTGCACCTGAAGGTCGACATGGATGGCGGGGTCACGGTCCACACCGGTGCTGCCGAAATCGGCCAAGGGTCTGATACAGTGATTGCCCAATCTGTGGCAGAGGTACTCGGATTGCCGCTTGAGATGATTCGAATACGCTCGAAAGAAACCGACACCGCGCCTGTTGACCTTGGCTCCTATTCCAGCCGTGTGACCTTCATGAATGCCAATGCAGCCATCACCGCTGCCATGAAGATTCGTGATGAACTACTCAGCGCAACCGCCGAGATTACCGGTGCTGACCTAGGCAAGTTGGTTCTCGGCGACCGCAGAATCTACGACAAGCGCGACCCAGGTGTCGGAGTTTCCTATCTGGAAGCCCTGCACAAAGCGCAGGAGGAAACCGGGGCTCTTGTAGCCTCAGGAGCCTATAGAACGCCACCCATGGGCCGAATGCACAAAGGTGCAGCCGCAGGTCTTGCCCCGGCATATTCGTTCTCAGCATACGTCGCTGAGGTCGAAGTCGACCCAGAGACTGGATTCACTCGAGTCATCAAGGTCTGGGCCGCTCACGACTGCGGCAAAGCACTCAATCCACTGACTGTTGAAGGGCAGATTATCGGCTCATGTCACATGGGGATGGGACAGGTTCTTTGTGAGGAAATGAAGTATGGCAGGCATGGACATCTGATGAATCCAGACCTGCTTGATTTCAAGATATTGAGTGTACATGAGATGCCTGAGATTGTTCCCATCATTGTCGAGTCTAACGACCCAGAGGGACCCTTTGGTGCCAAGGAGGCTGGCGAAGGACCGCTGCTGCCTGTACTGCCCGCCGTCTGCAACGCTGTCTATGACGCAATAGGTATCCGCACCGATGAGTTGCCTATCACGCCGGACAGGATGTTCAAGCGCATCGAAAGCAAATGCAAGGAATTGGACATCGACGACCCTCGCGAGTTGCCGACACCAACCCTATCACATTCAGACATGCAATCCACTATGGATGAAAGGGCTGCACAGCACAAACAGCGGGACCTTCAACGCGAGTTGGACAAGGACCGACCCCCGTATCACAATGGAGCGCTGTTTGGGTTGGACCCCACTATCCCCGCTGATGAGCAGGATGAGAAATGGCCTGCTACAGTGCTTCCGGGAGAGGATTATCTTGCTGCACCACGACTAGCAGGAAGAGCATGGTTGCACACTGAGCGCAGACATCGAGGTGATGTGCAATGAAGGGGAATTTACGAGGTGGCGTTCTCCGAATCGTTCAATTTGTTCTCGGCTTGGATGGCATTTTCCATGTTGGCATAGTGGTTTCAGCAATCGAGGAAGGTGCAACGAGAACAGCAATTCTGACAGGTTTTCAGGCGTGTGTATTCTTTGCTGGAGTTTATTTCATCGGCCACGACCATAGCCACCACAAAGAACATGATCACCACCATGGAGAAGAATAGGAGAGAGCCAGATGCTGACGCCACCTTACACTCTGCATATGCCCACTTCCCTTGATGAGGCTCTTGACAAAGCCCGAGAAATTATGCAAGCCGGTGAGGAATTCGATTGGGTCGCTGGTGGGACTGACCTGCTGCCGAATTACAAGTGGCATCTCAACGTCAAGCCTCACGTCATCTCCCTCGCACGCGTGCCCGAACTGACCGAACTATCCCTTACTCACATCGGTGCAATGGTGAGATTGCATGACCTTACAATCGGTGATTCAACACACGATTTGGTGCGGCAGGCTGCCTCTAGCATCGCTAGCGTGATGATTCGCCGCTCGGGAACTGTTGGAGGAAACATCTGTCTCGATACGCGCTGCTTCTGGTTCAATCAGACCGAGGAGTGGCGACGCAGCATCGATTGGTGCTACAAGTGCGACTGTGGCACCGAGGCTGACTGCCGAGTCATTCCCAATCAGAACACATTGTGTGTAGCCACTTACCAAGCAGACCTAGCCCCCGCTCTAATCTGCCTTGATGCGACAATCCATCTCGCTTCCCCAAATGGGACTCGTTCGATGCTTTTGGCCGAGTTCTTCCAGCACGATGGAATAACCCGTAATGTGCTGGAGGCGGGTGAGATTGTCACTCATGTCGAACTACCTGATGATGCGGATGAATGGGTCGGCCGCTACCAGAAACTCGCACTGCGAGAGGCTTGGGATTTCCCTGAAGCTGGGGTGGCAGCCGCATGGAAGGTGAATGGTGCTGGACTCGAAGGACTACGCATATCCACCACTGGGTTGGAGACCACCCCCGGGGACCATTCGGACATCGCTTCAGAGGCGATTGAGGGCTGGAGTGGCGAGCAGAGCGTGAAGGCATTGGCTGAGCAGGTCAGGACGGCTATCAAGCCTGTATACAACACCTACTTTACCGCCCCATATAGACGCAAGATGATCAGGGTACTCGCTCGTCGTGCACTGTCACCTCTGGCCAAATTGTGAGCCGAACCCATCTGCGGCGGATTCATGCTTGATGAGTGGGTCGCAGATTTGTGGCCAAGTCCTCAACCCTCGTTCTCACGCTGTTCGCGCTGAGCCTTCTCGCCATCGCGCCAGCAGGACCTGTATCTGCGCAACCAGATACACCTGTTGGTTGGGAGATGGGAATCAGTTACATCGATGATGATGAAGATAAGCCATTCACACTCGATGAAGATGGAGACGTCCGGGTTGAGTTCTGGGTCCGAAACGACAACCTTGTCGGTGAAGTCACAGTCTCTATCTCCTACGACAACGGACTTGGTGGCTCAGTGAACGGACCCGAGGAGGTCAGCGTCAGTTCAGGCTCTAACGAGACCTTTGACGCAGATATCGAAGATGTGATGGTTTGGCAAAAATCGGGTGATTCTGTCGGTGTCTTTGAAATTCGTGGAGAATTGGTTAGTTGGGGTAGTGCGCCTGCGATATTGCCGAGCATTCAGAATGTAGAAGCCAATCTCAAGGTCCCCCGTCTTTATCGGCTATCTGTAGAACTTGAAGACATTAACCATCCAGTCAACGCAGGCACATCCATCTCTTACACCATGTGGGTGGAAAACCTAGGCAACTCTGACGATTCTGTAGCCGACGTGACACTCACAGACAACTGCCCGTTGCTCTCATATGACGATACCTACGGAACACTTGCTGAACGTTGGCAGGACGTAGGGGCAATCACCAGTAGGACTAGTACAAACGTCGATTTTGATATATCTTCAAGCCACCCCGGTAGAATCTGCACCATCGATATCACCGTTGTCTCTAGCGGTGCCGACTCTGGTGGTCTTGGTGATCGGACAGCAAGCGATGAAACTGAACTCGACATCGAAGCCGGTCATATCGGTTCAGCCCAGGACAACAATGACGCAGGAATCGGCGGCGACGACGGTCCAAATGACCCTGATGAGGTGGTGTCGAGCAATTTCATGCCGCTAACATCGCTGCTCGCACCTGCTAGTATTCTCGGCGCTGCTATCGCTCGCAGACCGGAATGAGAAATGCCTCATTTATTGAATGTGATTTGAGAATGTGGAATGATAGAAAACGAGTGCTGTGATGGGGTTTTTTCCCAATGATACGGAAAGGTGAGGTTTGATTCTCCGCCGAAGGCGGGTATTTGAGCCCAATCGACGTACAGCAACTTATATTTGCAAAACTGAGTTGGCGAAGCCTGCGATTCGCTGGAGCCTTGCTCCATATTCACAGAAGGGGTTGTAAATCTGGCTGAAGGTGATAGCGGAAACCGAATGTTCGGGATGATTACCGCGGCCAGCGTCGGATTCATCTTTCTGCTCGTCCTCTTGCTTCCTATGGCATTCAGCGCTGGCAAGGATCCAGTGTATTCTGCCTATGTCGGAGAGACATCCGAAGATGACGCCCTCCGTCTGGCTCAACTCACCGAAATGAGGCATTCACTTGGACCGGGTGTTGGCAACGAGGGTTACACCATTCGCAACACGATGTCAACACCGATGCTGGTAAACGATTGGCAGGACCCACACCGAACCGTCCTCGTGATTGTCAGCCCAGAAAAACCGATTGATGAAACTGAGGCTGACGCCATTCACGACTTCGTTACCAGCAAGGGTGGCAAGGTCATTATCGCCGCAGATAACACCAACGCCAACCGTGTCGCCTCCAAGTTCGGCGTCACTTACTTCGACGCACCAATGCTAGACGAGAACCAGCATTGGTACGAAGTTGACCCGACGACAGACCCCCCAGTAGAACTACCAGCGAATTGGAAGAACGTCTGGGGCTTGGCTGCAATCAACGAGTCAATCACCACGATGTCGGCCAGTGGGATGCGAACTGGTTGTGGCAACGTTGAACTCACTCAACACTTCTACCAAGGCTGCAGAATCCCTGTAATGTTCCGTGAGCCTACCGGAATCAAGGTGGAGAATTACTCTGAAGATGGAAATGAGAATCGACAAATCAAGATTCTCGCCGCTGCCTCGCCTTCCGCTTTCATTGACATCGCTGGCGACGGTGATTCGGGCAACACCCAGAACCCAGCGCCCGGTGACCTCGCGCTGGCAGTCAGAATCGATTATCCCGGCATCACTGCCCTCGACCAGAAGGCAGGAGGCAAGCGTACCATGTCTGAGATTCTAGTAACTGGTTCGATTGTTTTCGTAGCAGATGATACGGCCTTCTCTAACCGCCTATGGAACTTTGAGGAAGCCAAGGCAACTGGGATGGCAGAGGACTGTGATGTAAGTCGGCCATCGTGTTGGAGGCACCACATGAGCAGCAATCACCAGTGGCAGGGCAACGAACTCTACTTCCGTTCACTAATCTACTCAATGATGGAGTTGGACAATCAGGAGTTGTCCACCACCGTCACGATGACCCACAGCAAGTTCCTGATTGTCTTCGACGAGAGTCGTCACGTGACCGGTGTGATGAGTGCTCCGTTCACCGATGCTATGGCAACCATCGTCATGCTAACCAGCAATGCCTTCCTGAAATGGTTGGTTATCCTCAATCTGCTTCTACTGCTATTGGTCGCAATCATGGTTGTTCCAGAGAAGACCAATTGGCGACATGTGTTTGATTTAACCCGATTCAGAGAAAGACCAGAGAAACTCGACCCTCACACCTACAAACAGAGGGTGCGTGAATCCTTGATGACAAAGGTACGCATCTTCCATGATTTCACAAGAGATGAAATGGCGCTGAAATCGCCTGCTGAAGTTCAGACGATGATCAGCGACCCGCGTCTTGTGGAACTGGCTTACAGCCAAAACCGTACATATTCCCCCGAGGAGCTTCGTCAGTTGCTCCAGACAATACGTCGATGGGGGAGAGACTGAGAATGGAGAAAAATAGAGGAGAGTGAAAAATATGCAAGCACCACCACCACCGGGCGCACCAGCGCCACCGCCAGCAGCGGCGACACCAGCCGCCCCTGCTGCACCAGCCGCACCAGCGCCCCAGGCGCAGGCAGCTGCTGCCCAGCCGAAACACCAGAGCACACCAGAAGTGCGTGAGCGACTGGCAGCCGTAGGCGCGATCGGTAATGCGATCAACGCCGAGGTCCAGAAGGTCATCATTGGTAAGAGCCACGTCATCGACAATGTGTTGGTTGACATTCTAGCGAACGGCAACCTGCTGTTCGAGGATTACCCGGGTCTTGCAAAGACATTGATGACCAATACGTTCGCTGACGCGTTGGGTTGTGACTTCAAGCGCGTGTCGTTCACGCCCGACCTGCTTCCAGCAGATATTACGGGCACGAACATCTACGACGCTAAGAAGGGAGAATTTACGTTCAAACCTGGACCTATTTTCTGCAACCTATTGCTTTCTGACGAGATCAACCGTGCTCCGCCAAAGACGCAAGCCGCACTGCTTGAAGCGATGCAGGAGAAGCAAGTTACGATTGGTACTGTGACACACAAGCTACCATCGCCTTTCCTGACCATGGCGACCCAGAACCCGGTCGAGCAGGAAGGAACCTACCCGCTGCCCGAGGCTCAATTGGACCGATTCATGTTCAAGATGGCCGTCGGTTACCCCGACCGTGCTGATGAGGACGAGATTCTCGCCCGACGTATCTTACGAAAGAAGGACGCGGTCGATGTTGAGGTCATTACCGATCCAGCACGAGTGGTTGCAATGCAGCAAGCGATTGAGGATGTGTACGTGGACCCCGCTGTCCGCATGTACATGGTCGAGATTGTCTCCAGAACCCGTGAGGATCCTCGCGTTCTGGTCGGCTCGAGCCCCCGTGGTTCACAGGCGTTGCTCAAGACTGGTCGAGCCGCCGCAGCAATGCGCGGTCGAGACTTCGTGACGCCAGACGACGTGAAGTCAGTCGCTACGCTAGCACTAGCACACCGACTGATTCTCAAGCCAGAGCATCAAATCAAGGGATTGGAATCGGAGGAAATCATCGAAACTATCCTGCGCGAAGTGCCTGTTCCGACGGTCTGAGAGCTTTCAGTTGAAACAGGAGTAACCCGTGAGATGCCGGAGGAATGCCCATGGTCTGGAGTAGGAAATCAGCAATGTTCGCCAGTCTGGCGACAGCGTTGTACCTACTCGGTCTCGTGCTGCGCAATCTGCAGCTCGTTACCGTGGCTGTCGTGCTGCTATCCTTCCTCACTTGGGCCGCTATGAGAGCGGCTCACGCCGATGTTGCCGCAACCGGCCGTCGAATCGAGGAAGATGAGCAAGACGAAGGGGTCGCTCTTGCGACACTCTCGGCGATGCGGAAAGTATCAGCCGCGCGCATTTTTGAGGACGGTGAAATCGATATCACCCTGCGCCTACAGAACAACTCTCCTCTCAGCAAGGTGCTGGAAGTGAAGGATTCCGTCCCCGAAGTAATGCGCATCAAGAAGGGAGCCAACTACATCTTGATGGAGTTGGGTCCTCGACGTGAGACCCTTATCGAATACACAGTTGAATGCCCACTGCGTGGCTTCTACACGCTTGGACCTGTGAGCATCAGAATACAGGACCCATTCGGCCTGTTCCACAAGGAAAAAGAGTTGCACGTGTACGATGACTTCCTAGTCTTCCCCAAGACTGAGGACCTGAAGGACGCCTTTGTCAAGAGCAAGGTGCCAAAAATCTTCACAGGTGCTGTCAACATCAGGCAGCCCGGTGAGGGTTCAAACTTCTACAATCTACGAGAATACATACAGGGTGACCCGATGAAGAAGGTCAACTGGAAGGCCTATGCTCGCATGGGTAAAATGATGGTCAACGAATTCGAGCGTGACGCAGTCAGCGATATCATCCTGATTGTTGACAGTCGTTCAATCGCTGAGACTGGCCCGGTCAGTCGCAATGCACTGGTGTACAGCACCCGTGCAGCAGCGAGTCTTGCCCAGTTTTTCCTCTCGAGGAGAGACTCGGTGGGTCTGGTAATTTACGGCGAGGAGATTACCAGCGTCGACAGAGACACAGGCAAGAAGCAACTCTACGTTCTGCTAACCAAGTTGGCTGGTGCAACCGCTCGGGGTAATACACCCCTGCAAGTCGTGGTGAACAGGATTCTGCCCCACATCAACCGAGGCAGTCCAATCATCATCATGAGTCCACTTGAAGGAGATCCGACTCTAGTCAATGCAGTTCGTGATTTCCGTGCACGTGAATTCGATGTCACTATCCTGTCACCGAGCAGCCTGGAATTTGAGTTCGACGCCAAGCGTCTGGACCGAACCGGCTACGAGGTGCTGAAGACCGAGCGAGATATCCTAGCCACTGAACTACGAGGTCTAGGTGCATTCGTGATGGACTGGGAGCCCGATATGTTGCTCGCTACCGCGCTTGCTGGCGCGAGGGGATTCTGAGGTGAAATGATGGCTCAACAAAACAGTGAAACTTCACACCTTTACGAAGGCAAGACCGTTCGCGCGGCCCCACCCAGTCGCCGCAAGGCTGCTGGCAAACTGAAGGGCAGCAAGGAAATACCAAAGGATGCTGTTCCTGACGTTTACATTCCAACATTTGTCGAGAGCCTATTTGGTGGACCACTAATTCCTAAGATGAAATTCCTACCTGCAGACCGCATGGTGCAAACCCTGCAAATGATTGCTGCAGGCCTGATGATGGTATTGGGTATCCTCACCTATCTCGTGACACCTGTAGATGGCACCCTCTGGGGTGGATTCACCATGTGGCTAGGACTCGAGTGGATGGGGCAGATGCTACACCTTCTCATCGTGCTGGTCGCATTAGGTTCCGGCTTCTACGGAATCGCTAGGCGAGATGCGCGAGGTCTTCTCGTCTCCTACATGCTATTCATTCTCATCTCTCTGAGATTCGCGGCCAGCAAAGTTGCCTTTGAGGGTGGATTTGAACTTAGTGATTCAAGCACCAAGTTGCTGCTAGTAGGCTATGCGGTCTTCCTAGTGATGTTCATAGAAGTCAGCAACGGCATTATCCGATTCTCGATGCTAGACACCTCAATCAGAACAAATGAGGTTTACGTGATGAATGTGAAGAAGGTGCTTAGCCGCTATCACATCAGTCTGGTCATCACTCCTGTAATCGCAGCACTGGTAGCAGTCCCCACCATCTTCGTCAACCGAATCATCCCGTGGTTCTTCCAAGCCATCGACCCTGAAACTGCCCGCAGATTGGGTGAGTCAGTCGAATTGGAGAGTGTGTATGGAGTCGCCCTTGGTACGATGATTGTCTTCCTGATTGTAGCAGCAATTTTTGGAGCGAACATCCCCTTGCGATTTCAGCAATGGCGTGAGTCCCTAGGTTGAACTAAGGGTTGGCGTGATGATTGTTGGAGCAAGAGTCTCATCTTGAGGACCATCTTCGACGCTGGATTGTCGAAGGGTGGAATGGCCAAAATCTCGACATTATTCCCGAGATTTTCTCTGAGGAATATGAGGCGTCGGGTGGCGCATCCAACATCATCGGAACTATTCACGGCGTGAGCAGATTGAGCGCTTCGGCGAATCCGATTAACGCCGCTTCGGTCTGATGGAATGGAACCGTAGCGTGGATAGCGTGTTCACGCGGAGCATCGGCGTGAATACTCAAAATGACACCTGCCTTACCAGCAGCTGACTTCAAGTCTGTACGCACCTGTTCATCGCTGCCTATGCCCTCGCCTACGAAACAAAGCAGCGACACCGGATCCCCCACCTCGGGAGTAGGCAAACCGGGCAACTCATTCAGCAACCGATTGGCTCGGTGTGCTGATCGACTAGATACCAACAGTCGAACCATGCCCGGAGTGGCTCCTAGTGACCATATTCTGATGCGAGCCCGTTCAAGCACAGATGTTGCATCGATGACCGGATGAGCGAGTGAAAGGGCACTGGAAAGTCGCCATGTGATTGGGGTCAGCGAGGAGACACAACCCACTGCACGAACATCGACATTCTCGGTCGAAACTTCTGGCCCAATGATACTCCCCCTCGCCGTAGGGTCGTGCAGTGGCCGCAGACGCAGCGGTATACCTGCGCTACGAAGAGGGTCGACGGCAGATGGATGCAGCATCGGTTCGCTGAACAACGCCAGTTCGCTGACCTCGGTGTAGGAAAGGTATGGTAAATTTCTGGAAGGTAAGGACCAACGAGGGGCCAATGCAAGAATTCCCGCCACGTCTCTCCAAATGGTTACTCCCTCTGCATCAAGGATGGCCGCAAGCGAAGTTGCTGACAGGTCAGAGCCACCTCTGCCCATCAGTGCGATGCGGCCGTCATGAGTACCATACCATCCAGTGATTACTGGTGTTGCACCCATCGGGATGCTAAGGTGCTCTCTGGTTCTCTCAATGTCGATACCGGCGGATTCCCCGGAATCATTCAGATGGATGCCAATCTCTTCTGACCATGCTGGTTGAGCAGGGATGCCGCGAGCATCGAGAGCGGCTGCGATGGCAATGCTGCTCAACTTCTCTCCACAAGCCAGAGATTCGTCTCTGAGAGCCTCGTTTGGCTCTGTTAAATGAGTGGTGAGGCAGCCAGCGAGGTGATGTAGCGCGTCAGCGAATCGAATAGCCCAAGGTGATTGTTGAATCTCGGGGACTCTTTCCAGATGCTCAATCTCGATTGAAGCTACGAAAGCTGGAACCATGTGTAGTGAACCATGGTCAACCTGCTCGAGGATGCGGTCGGTTACACCATTGAAAGCGGATACGACCACGACTGTTGCTTCTCCGGATTCGCGAACCCTCTCAACGAGAGCCTCAATGTCGTCAGAGGATGCTAAACACGAGCCCCCGAATTTGTTGATGATGCGCTGGCTCAAGCCTGTTCCCTCCCTTGCAATAAATCGCTGACTACTAACCGGCACATTCCTTCTACTACTGGAGCAGCGCGTGGCCCTATAGTAGGGTCATGCCTGCCGCCAATGACTAGAGTCTCCATCTCCCCACTGGAGACATTCAGAGTCTCTTGAGGGATTGAGATGCTGCTCGGCGGCTTGAAGTGAACCCTTACTCGTAATGGAGCGCCAGTAGCAAGCCCACCCAATGCACCATCAGCACCATCTCCAGATGGAACTGCAATCGCATCGCCTTCTGACTTGACCCACGGGTCGTTATGCTCGCTGCCACGCATGGTAGCCGCATTAGTTCCACGACCAAATTCTACTGCGCGGGCCGCTGGAATCGCCATTAGTGCGCGAGCCAATGCGGGCTCTATTCCCTCAAACCAAGGCTCACCTAGACCAAGTGGCAGACCGGTAATTACTGCCTCGACTGTTGAGCCTATGGAATCGCCTTGACTTCGTAATTCAAACACGACGTTGAGCATCTTGGCTGCAGCGTCCTCATCCAAACAATTCAGCAAACGACATGGATGAGCCTCTTCGAGGTCGTCGAGGTTTGCCAGAGAGTGAAATCCACTAGGATTTGCGAGCAGTTCTGTCAGTGGGGCGGCTTTCGCTTCACCGATGGCGGTGACGTGGGCGGTCACTTCGATGCCAGCAGAATCGAGTAGAGGTCGTACAATGGCTGAACCTGCTACAATCCCCAAAGTTAGACGGCCTGAGTGAGTGCCTCCACCACGCAAGTCAGCTTTTCCATCGCTTCGCTCAGATTCTGGCAAGTCAGCGTGCCCTGGCCGTGGATGGTCGGGGAGGAATGCATAGTCGCGGGTTCTAGCATCTTGATTGCGTGCCACCAACAGGATAGGCCATCCTGTTGCATGCCCTTCATGAACTCCGGACAAAATCTCAACCTCGTCATCTTCAGCTCTCGCTGAAAGCAAACGACGACCTGGTTTCCTTCGGGAAAGGTCGGCCATCAAGGTCTCGACATCAATTGGTGTACCGGTTGGAATACCCTCTACCAACGCTCCAACCGCAGGGCCGTGGCTCTCTCCGAATAGAGTAATCCGCAGATTATCACCCAAACCCATCTCCA
>CAUZSM010000029.1:0-15954 GCA_963582685.1 Candidatus Thalassarchaeaceae archaeon
ATGATTTCGCCATCCTCGATTCCCTTGGTGTAGATTTCCACACGGAACCGCTCCTCAGCGTCAGCTAATGCGGTGATGTTCAGCGCGTCATCGTTCAGGAACGCCTCGATCTCATCAGAACTCATTGCGACTGCTATTTCTGAGACTATATCGTCGTCATCACCTATGATTGGCAGGGAATCCAAGCATCCCGCTGTCAGCAAGCAGACTGCGCAAAGCAGCATCATGACCTTCTTCATGGTGGGTGGAAGGTGGTGCTGTTCTTGATGGTTCAGTAGGGTCGCTTAGACGGAACTCACTCCACTAACCCGTCACAGGTCATCGTCGAAGGCGAGTAAATCCTCATATCCAGCAATATCCTTCTCGTCCCATAATTCCGCTTCATTCTCGGCAAGAGCCGCCATGGATGGTAGATTATCATCTCCGGAATACATCGAATCACCTGCGAGGTCAGCCTCTGAAAGCCGCAGTTTCTTCTGTTTATTCTTCGCTGAATGCAGCATTTGCGCCTTGCCTCGGCGGCGACGTAATCTGAGCATAATCAACAGCAGTATCAAGCCCGCTATGCCGAGGATGTAAGGTGCCAATTCTCCGAGGAAATAATCGATACCAATTACCACAGAAACAGAAATGTGGTCTGTTTGACTCTCACATTCCTCTAATGTTGCCTCATCACAAACAGGCACACGGTAAACCAAGGTCTGGCGACCTCCAGCCTCTGAGAGAGTCGCCCGATCGAGTCTGCTATCGAATTGCGCGAAGCCGAGTCCACGAGGGAAGGTTGCGGTCACTGTGACTGCTGGGGAGAATATCTCACCATCGAATTCCTCAGCCGGAGCAGGTACATCGAACTCTATGACTTCCCCATTCCTAGGTATCTCGATTCCTGACATGCCACCTTCAGCCGCATACGGACTCAACGCAGAGTTATGCATCGCAGCGGCGAAGGAGAAGACTGCTAAGCCAGCAGCATTCGCGCCACCTTGTAATTCGGATAATCCCTCACCAGTGTACTTCACATCGATTATTATCTGTGAAGTCTCGACCACAATTCGAATCGGGCGCCTGTCGTCCATCGCTGTACCGGGATACAATTCAAGTCCATCCACCCACGCATCGAGAGTTACCGATGATACAGACACCTCGATTGGTACATCATCCTGATTCATCGACTCGATGTCTGCAATTGCGAGGTCCAACTCGTCCTGCACAGCAGCAACGAGACTGTCTACGAGGGAATTAACGCCGCTCCTCGATACCTCAAATGCGTGTTCTTCACCCCAAAGGGGAAGGGACAAATTGTCATCTATTCCGCCAGCCAATCCTCCATCCATCCTCTCTCCAATGTCGAGGATTCGACGAATCAAGTCGGATGGAACTGCCTCGATTTCGATTTCGTCGATGTCAGCGGTTGTATCGGAAGGTACAGCAATTCGATGAATCAGCACCTCGGCGCTGGAGGTTCCGCGCAACTGAATAGATTTGTCCCACTCGTGTATCTCAAGTTCTGTGAAATCAACTTCGACATTTACCGCCACGCAGGTTCTGCTGTCTCGCGAACATATCCGGTCGTCGCTATTCTCTGCGCATGGGCCTGAGGACGCGCAAATAGGGTGTCGCCAATCGTAGGGCTGCGCCCCAGTAGCACCCAATGTCACATTGCCACTCTCGCCAGTTACATGGTGTATGGTTACAACCCTTGAATCGCCCTCTGTTGAAGAAATCCAAGAAGGCAAGATAATGTTCACAGTAACATCAGCAGGCGGCAAGTCCTGAGAAATCCATGACGTGAGGATGTCGGTGTCCAAAGTGCCAGAGACTTTCACCGCGTTGAGCAATGAATGAATGTCGGTATCGGTGAGTAACGAAATGTTGAATCCGCCCATGTCTACGCCAGCATCGTCCACAAGATTTTCCACCACTCCGATAATGTCTAACTCAAACAAATCAGTAGATGCTCCAAGATAAATCGGCCAAGTGCCGTTCATCGCAGACGAACCCTGAATGCACCACGGGCTTGATGCGCTCTCCGCGCAAGTCACGCCGGGAACGTGCTGGAAATCCAATCCACCCAAATCATCAGCAGGAAGGAAGGTGAATTCGGAGATGGTGATATTTGTCGGAGAATTGTTGGCTAAGACCTCATTAGCGGCATCGACTGGTATCAAGTTCGCGAACTCGCTGATATTCGCCAGTCCGGTGTGATGAGCGAGACGAAGCCCGTCAGAAGTCACCCAAGGAATGTCAACACGTTCATCGACGAAAGTCCAACCCCAGTCTGATAGTGAATCTGCGCCAATGTGATGAATGGAGAGAGTCATCGTCATCGTTGCAGCTAACTCGTCTGTTGCATCAATAGTCACATCGAGTGAAATTCCACGGTCGTTAGCCAGATCCAATTCTACTGGACGGGTGATGGTTGTGCGTCTGGCCATGGTGACTGAAGTTGATTGGTTAAGCCAATCCGCGCCGTTCGCCGCCTGCAGATGGTCAAGAGTCCAGCGTCCGTAATCGTAATCATAACCTCCTGAATTCTCAGTGATGGTCTGACCACCTGCGCCGATATCAACCAGCGTTGCATAGTTCGGTGGCACGAATTTGAATATCGAGTAATGCCCAGGTAATGCTGTCAGATTCATGTCGGTTCTGACTGTCGCACCCATGGTCAACAGGCCCTGATATGCCCTCTCAACGTCGAAGCCGGCGTTGGTTAAACCAATCTGCGCCGGGTCGATTACCACATCGAGGGTAGTGCGCAGACACAACGGAGGATTGTAGGCATCATTGGGAAGTCCAGCCACCTCGTCTGCACTATCTTCATCCGGGTCCGAGGTACACTGCACCTGTGCATCACCGAGAGTTACTGAATCGACATATATTGTCTGAGAATTGGAAGTCTGGCCAAATCCATTGTTGATCAGGCTGGTCACCGTACTTGTTACCTCAGCGAGCAGTGCATTGCGCACGGTAACACCAGACGGAGTCATGTAATCGAGGTAATTGCGAATATAATCGGCTGGAATACCGTCGAGCGCAGCATCGGATGAATTACCCAATGGTAGGTCTTCCAGTTGGATGTCTGTACGATTGACTTCACGCACAGCCCACTCCATTGTGAGTTGCATTACGGAGGTATTTGCCATACTGATGTGGTAATTGCCTTCTATCCATTCTTGGCTCGGCGTAGCATCATCAGCGAAATTGTAGTCGTCACAGATTCCGGAGGTGCTATTCCAAGTCGAACAAATGTTGTTTTGCACTTCTGGAGAACCGGGGTCTGCGAGCACATTGGCAGATGCGAGCGGCGTCAGAATGAACAGAACTGAGAGGATGATGGCGAGCCGAGAAGAGTGAGCCATTGTGATTCCTCTCCCTGCTCCCATTCGCGGCGATTAGTGAACTTCTCCCCGCTGCTGGTTTAATTTGGTAGTGGCTGAACGATTCAACATGCCGCCCAACAGCAACCCACATCAGTCGCTGAAGATTGCTGTAGAATCTTGGGCGGATGCGGCCGAACTTGCTGTCGGTGAAAAGGAGCAAGTATTGGCTGGCATTCCAAAGCGTTGGGAGAAATTTGCTGATGTTGTCTTGTTGCCAGCCGACGCCTTCACTCCGCTGCCAGAAATCGAAGGCGTCGCTAACCTGTGGAAGGCGGTAGCAACCTCACTGCGAGCGAGTAGACTCGGTCGTCAGGGAGAGGTGGTCGGCGAACGTAGGGAGAGCGGGGTTGAGATGTTGCTCGGCGATGATGACTGGGTAGTGCGCAAGGAACACGGGATTGAGTTCGGGTATCGATTCACCCGCTGCATGTGGAGCAGTGGAAATGTCACTGAGAGGGGACGTATGGCTGATTTAGATTGCAAAGATGAGACCATTCTGGACCTATATGCTGGAATCGGATACTACACCTTACCTCTGCTCGTCGGAGCCGGAGCCTCTCATGTTCACGCGTGCGAGTGGAATCCACAAGCGGTCGAGGCGTTGCGCTGGTCATTGCAGCGTAATGGAGTTGAACAGCGCTGCACAGTTTATTCCAGAGATAATCGAGAGGTTGTTTCAGCAAATGGAGAAGCAGCAGAATGCATTGCATCCTGTGATAGGGTGGTGCTAGGACTGCTGCCAAGCGCTGAGGACGGGTTGCCAATGGCGGTCGCCGCCCTCACGCCAGTTGGCGGCTGGCTGCACATTCACGGAACTGCACCGGGCGGTGAGGAAGCAGAATGGGCTCAAGCACTGACAAGCATACTCGAAAATATAGCGGTTAAACAGGGCAGGGAACTGTATTTTGAGGTCACTCATCTTGAGAAGGTGAAGTGGTATTCTCCGCACTGGCGGCACGTTGTTGTCGATGTAAAATGTACAACTCCGTAACGGTACGATTGAAGAACCGACGCTACTCCGCAACAGCAATGGTTCTGGGTGTGAGTGATCCCGCGCTGCAAATCGCGCTGGTGCCAATCATCATGCTATTCTTCGCAGTGTTGGGGATTCAGACTCTTGCAAGTCTACTCTCTTGGTTCAAAAAACGTGATCCGCTAGCCAACCTATGGAAACGACTAGCGGTTGCAATCCCCATCATCTCAGCGATTTTGATTTCCGTCGAAATCGGGCCAATGGGTTGGGGATTCCTCGTCGGAATTTTCGTTCTAATCGGCTACCGCGAATACTGCAGTGGAACTGAATTCAGTGACTCTACCATGCAGAAGGTCACCACTGTTGTGCTGTTGCTGTTGATTGCAGCAGGCATGACCCACGACCAAACCATGTTCGCTTGGGCTGGAGAGAACGGGCAGGGTTGGCTGTCTTTTGGGGCAATGCTCGCCATCATGCTGCTATGGTTGGTGCCTGTGGCTCGGGACCGGGCTGAAGGAGCGAGTGCTGACCTTGGCCGAGCATTCGTCGGTTTCGCACTATGTTGGATGTTTTTGCACGGTGCCTTCCTGATGCATCTCGAAAATGGCTCTGGTGCGATTATCTTCACATTCCTTGTAGTGGCGATGGGAGACTCGGGGGCTCTGATGGTTGGCCGGGTGATTGGCAAACACCCGTTCAGGCCAGTCATCTCGCCAAAGAAGACCTGGGAGGGAGCCATTGGTGGCATCATCATCGGTGCACTATGTGGCTGGATCGGCAGGCCTTTGCTGCCACAACTTGGCGACATAGAGGTGATTGGAGTGGCCGTTTTCGTCGCTATCATCGCTGCAACCGGTGACCTCGCGTTGTCTACTCTGAAGCGGGACCTCGGAGTCAAGGATTGGTCAAATGCGCTTCCGGGTCACGGAGGTATTCTCGACCGGGTGGACTCGTTCATCTTCGGGGCACCAGCTTGCTACTGGGTGCTGATGCTGCTTTGAAGTCAAGGCCCTTCGATTAGCACTGCGTCAACCGCGCCTTCAATCTCGACATCGCGCGGACGCTCGGCGAATATTTCTGCAAGGAAGGGGAACAATTTCTCGTTGTCCATGTTCAATCCATTCCACCCTGCAACTCCAATCAGCGCAAGAGCCCAGAGCAAGAACAGCGAGTTCACCATGAAGCCGACAACGCCACCTGTTGCAAACAAACTGGAACCTGAATCTGAATTGCTGTGATTGTCCCCCCACATCACCACGCCAATCAACTTGACACTGACTAACCGCACCTCGTCAACCGGCCTATCTGGTGCAGGAGGCACGTGCAAGATGCCGAACGGGTCATTGCTAGTCGGAACTGCTGCAACTGCACGAACGTGACTCATGCCATCGCGCACCACTCCAAAGGTAGCATACCCCTCATCATCGCGATTCTCTGGGTCGAGTTGGTGCTGCTCACCATCGCAGAGATAGAACTGGCTCTCAGCACTATCTGGGTCAAGACTTCGCGCCATCCCGATGGCACCATCGACATGACTCATATTGTCGTCGTGTTCAAGCGGAATTGTCTGACCACTACCATCCTCTCCACAGTTGACATTGGTACCAGGATATATCCCTACGGTTTTGCAACTAGGATCACCTGACTGCGCCACGAAATCATCGATTACCCGATGGAAGAAAATGCCGTCGTAAAACTGGCTTTCAGCCAAGCCAGCGAAATTGAATGCTGTAGTTGGAACCCACTTCGGGAACAATTCCAGAATGACCTCGCCTTCGACCTCGCTACCACCGAGGTCTGGAGTGTACCGCACAACCATGCGAACCACTGGGTCACCGGGCTGTGGAGTATCCATTGGAGAGCCCTCCAGAGTAGGCCCATCCCCCCACGCCGCCGGGTCAATCTCGTTGTCTCGCCATTCCTCACTCTCGCTTGCGGAAGGGTTCTCTCCCGCTTCGGCAGACATTGCAGGCGGTTTGTCGCCGAGCAGTTCCCCTGTAACGGGGCTCAAAGCGGGGGCTGCTCCCAATAGTAGCAGCATCAACGCGATTAGCAGGACTCGGCGCATCGATACCTGCAGGGGGTAGGCACTCAAGAGCCCACCGAAGGTGGAATTCGCTTCAACGTCATGCTCTTGGCGCACCGCCCCATGGGCGGTTTATGGGCGAGGATGTCACCGACGAGGTGTTTGAGGCTGAAATCGTCGAAACCTCGCCTTCATCGTACGTTGCTGAGGAACGGCGAGAACTACTCCAACTCAATCTCGCGATGGTCGCCACCGCAGGCATCGTCGTTCTATTCATGATTCTCGCCGCATTCTGGGGAACCGGACCCTTCGGAACAGATGGCCCGAAGGATGTCTCAGATTACAAGTGGTGGGAGGTTCCCTTGGAAATGCGCCATGAGATGGACCTGAACTTCACCTCATCGCGCTCCACTCTGCCTGTAGCCGGACCATATTCCTGGACCGGCCCAACCGAGCATTTCGTCGATGTGGACCTACCCGCCAGCGAGCAGGATGCGGGCTACCCTGAACCGGCAAAAATGCACGTAGCACTATGGCTGCCAGATATGCCTGAGGGAGAAACCATTCCGGTCATCGCCACCATTCATCCCTACTACGACTTCGGTGGCGAAGGCTTACCGGGCCTCGGTGATGACTCAAATCCAAACACCGTTCCTGATGCAGGAATAGGTCAATGGGTACTGGACGAATTCGTCCCATACGGCTACGCTCTTGCACAGGTCTCCACCTTCGGCTCGGGACAATCCACCCATTGTCAGGACGTGAAAGGGCTTGGCGAGCAAACAGGAATCCAAGCGGCAGTAGAGTGGCTTGGCACGCAAGAATGGTCCAACGGCAACGTTGGTGTCATGGGCAAGTCCTACGCTGGAACCACCAATTGGGAAGCCGCTCAGAACCCCAGTGAGCACCTGAAGACAATCGTGCCGATTTCAGGCAGCATCGGCGTTCAGCAGATGTTCTATCGCAACGGTAGCAGTGAAGCCCGTGCCGTAGGCTATGACATGGCGTATCAAGGTGCGACTACCGATACGACCACCGATGATATGCGAGTTTGCAGCGATGACATCATCGGCCCCGCCATGCCGATTACCACCTCACTTGCAGCAGAGGCATTCGGGGCCGAGTGGTCGGATTACTGGGAGGAGAGATATCACCTCGGTGATGTTCTCAATAACTACGAGGGTAGCGTGTATATTGTATGGGGATTGCAGGATTGGAATGTTGATCCCTATCACGCCTTCCCAGCCTATGAGATGCTCAACGACGCCGGCATCCACACCCGGGCTTTCATCGGACAGTGGGCGCACAATTACCCGGACCAGCCGGACCGGCATGGCACACTGGGTAGCGGCTACGGAGCGGAGGCTTTCCCCAACATGAGTCGGATGGACTGGGCTATCGAGTTGTACAACTGGTTCAACTACTACCTGAAAGGAATCGGCGATGAGCCAGACGCGTATGTGCAAATCCAGACCAATGACGGAAAGTGGCACGTCGAAGACACTTGGCCGCCTGAGGACCTGTCATGGTTGGACATCGGACTTGACCAAGCGGATGCACAGGGTAATTGGGTGAGCGCGACCATCTCGACCACCTTCGTCGTCCCAGCCTCTGAGGAGGAGATTCACATCTCCGGGCTGACCCGTCTGCACCTATCTGTGCAGCCGGGGTTGTGCAATGGAGGGCAGATTTTCGCGACGATGTATGATGAGACCACAGGTCTTCGTCTCGGGCATGCGACGATGGATTTGCGATACCGCGACGGTGGTTATGATGCCAATCCGGTCATCCCTTACCAGCCCTATCTGATGCTGATGGAATTCAACCCCATGGATGTCATCGTGCCCGCCGGACACGACATCAGCGTCGTTCTTACCGAGTCTGGCGAGGATTACCTGCCCTCGACATGTGCGGCGGTAGGCATGTCAGTATCTATTGATGAATCATCGACTCTCAGCCTGCCGCTCATCGACCGTCCGGACAACGATGCACGTTGGTTCGACGTCCCACCTTGGTGGGAACATCAAGAAGAGGCTGTGTGAAATGCGGGTACTAGCCTTTGAGGACTCATATGACATTGAGCGGCTGCTTGACAGTGGTGGAGTCGACATTGGAGCCATCGAGATCCTACAGCATTGGGATACCAAATCCGCCGTTCAAAGAATCCGAACGTACGCGCCAGACATTCTCCTTTTGGATCATTATATTCCGCCAAATAAGGGGCTGGAGGTGCTTCGGGCATTGAACACCGCAGTGCAAGCCGGAGAACTCGACAGACCCACAACCATCGTAGGAATGTCATCTGCCTCGATGGCCAACCGAAAAATGAGCAATGAGGGAGCAGACCACTCTATCGTGAAATTCGACTTGGCGAACCTTGAGTTCTGGCCACGTCGCTAAGTCAGTTATCCCAAGGGAACCAATCTTCTTCACCACTGGGTCGATACCACCACTGGTCATCATCGTCTTGCCACCATTCGGTGCCGTCATCATCGACTCGGTAGGTCTCATCTTTGGCTTCTTCACCTTCACCCTCGACTCCTGACTCTTCAGCGATACGGCGCTTGGTTTCGGCTGCCTCATCCTCAATGTCGTGGAAAGTACGGTGACTTGGGTCTTGTGCAGTTACTTCATAGTGGTCGCCGGCAGCGATGGCCTCGTCTGATTCTTTGAAAAAATCATCAGCCATCTCCTGCCGATATTCCTCAAACTCGTCGCGACCGAATGAACCGACGAAGGTTCCTGATTTGGTCTTCATCAAATCATCAAGGTTAACGTCCCCTCCCATGCTTAGTTCAGGAGCATCGGGCATTTCCTCTCCATCATAGAATTCATCGGTGTCATCACCAAGTTTAGGGAAGCGACGACCATCGGGATGGACTTCCTCAATCTCCTCCATCATCAGGTCGTGGTCGTCAGCGTCAATCTGATCTTGTTCGTAGGTTCGCTGGACAACCTTGGCAAAGCTATCCAGTTCTGCAGAGAGGGCATCACCATCATGATCGGCGACCAACTTTTCCAATCTTCCGAGCAAACGGTCGTAGGGACGACCCGCTAATCCACCGAGGAATCGGCCCAATCCACCCTTCTTCTTCGCCATGTCGCTCAACTGGTCAGTCAATGGAACCCTAATTTACACTTGCCGCCGGACCGGCCCCCATGGTCGAGGCGTGGTTGGCAGATGCGGCGGGGGCTTACAACCGCGCTTCGCACGCTGAAATGGACAATTATGCGGGCATTCTGTTGCTTCCTTCCACTCATCTCGCAACGATACTTGATTGGGCATTCCAGTCGCTGCCAGACGAGATACTGGTCGGCTTTGACCCGGCACTAGATAGCACGGTACCAGACGAGGTCGTGGCCGCTTTCGCAGGTAAGGCACAGAAGGACGAGTTGTTCGCAGGCCAAGGTTATCTTGTCGGTGAGCCACATTTGGTCAACCGAGGCGATTCGTTTTCGGTCCACCACGTTCCAGAGGAATGGGTTGACGAGATGTTCTCAGCAGACCGGGGGTCACGAGGAGCGAGATTCACTCATTGGCTGCATACCCATCCGAATTGTGTGGCGATCCCCTCGGAGGCGGATGCTGATGCCGCTCAGCACACTGCTGGTGTCGACATGATTCTCGGCATCGAGTTCTCTCCAGAAGGACCTCTTTCGTGGTTTGAGGATGCCGAAGGTGTGCGGCGGCGACTGCAACCGGAGGAAGTTCAGCAAACCGGCAGAGGCAGACGACGTGGAGCATGGGGGAATTGGCGCAGACGGCAGCAGAGGCCAGTGATAGGCACAGCCACCACTGGTCACCGAATACATGGGCTTGAACTAATCTCATTCCATCGCACTGGAGTAGGAATCAACGTCGTGCTGACCGATGACGATGGTATACCGCACGGCTGGCCATTCGATTGAATCTCAGCGAAACATAGTGGCGCGATAGTGGCGCAACTCCTCAATGCTGCCCTTGATGTCGTCAAGCGCACGGTGGGCGCTGGGCTTGCGAAAATGGTCCGTCTCAGGATACCAGCGGCGACCTAACTCCTTCACCGAAGATACGTCAATGCTGCGGTAGTGAAAGAATTCCTCCAAATCAGGCATATATTTGCGCAGAAATCTCCGGTCCTGCCCGATTGTATTGCCGCACAGAGGACTCTGTCCCGGCTCACAGTGTTCCTGTAGGAAATCCAAGGTTCGAATCTCTGCAGTCGCATCGGAGACCTCACTCTCCTTCACTATCTCCAACAGGCCGTTCTTGGTATGGTGCTCAACATTCCACTCGTCCATCTTCTCGAGTTCCTCTTCGGGTTGGAATACAACAATGTTGGGTCCTTCGGCGATGATGTTGAGGTCAGAGTCTGTCACCACGGTCGCAATCTCGATGATTTTGTTCTCGACCGGGTCAAGGCCGGTCATTTCCAAGTCAATCCACACGAGCCGGTCGGAGGTCATCGTTTGGTCGCGGTGCATTCTGTCCATCATCATTGGCGTCAGATATGTAGGTCAGACTCATAGGTAGCAGGCTGCGCGGAGCAGCGAGGCTGAGATATGGCTGTAGTGGCTAGTGAAGGGGCTGACGAAGTCGGTTTCATCGAATTGCTCCGGGTCAATTCACTGTTCAGACACTACTGGATAGCCAATTCGATATCGATGCTCGGCGAGTGGTTCAACACCGTCGCTCTATTCGTTCTAATCGATAGACTGAGCGGAAGTTCTGAACTTGCTATGGGCATTCTGTTCATGCTGCGAATGTTCGCTCTATCATTCCCTCAACTGCTGACGGGAGTGCTCGCAGACAGATACAGTCGCAAGTGGCTGATGGTAGCGGCAAATGTAGCGAGTGCTGTCGCTGTTGCCTCGCTGTTATTCATCGGTGAGAACGGGCAAATTACCCATGTATACTTCATCGCCGCTTTGCTGATGGCTTTGCACGCGGTATATGTGCCAGCAGAGAATGCGGCAATGGCCAACATCGCCCGCCCGAATGAACTGATGACTGCCAACGCAATGAATTCCGCCACTTGGTCTGCTTCACTCGCCATCGGTTCTGCCATCGGAGGCCTTGTGGTAGCAAAATATGGAGTGGACATAGCCTTCATCATCGACTCATTTGCCTTCCTCATCGCTGCTGTACTCATCGCCACCTTGGACATTCCACAGCAGAAGGCAAAGAGGCCGAAAGGAGGACTGATCTCCTCTGGAGGGAAGCAGGTTGTCGAAGGATTACGAATCATTCTCGCAACTCCACCTGTTCGCCGGGTCATCACTGCCAAGGCGCTTTGGGGGTTGTTTGGCGGCGGCTTGGTCTACATGCTGGTCCTCGTAGGTGCGGACATGGGAATCGGCGAAATGGCTGCTGGAATCGGTATCATCTTCGCCGCTAGAGGGTTGGGGACTGGGCTAGGCCCAATTCTCGCGAGATACCTATTCACCGACAGAAGCCGCTGGCCATTCCTGCTGGGCTGGTTGGTCTCATGTTGCGGTGTCGGCTATGCACTCATTGGCTTCCTGGAATGGGGACCATGGATTACCATCTTTGTCGTCTTCGCTCACGCTGCAAGCGGAGCGAATTGGGTCATCTCCACCGTTCTACTGCAAGAACGTAGTGAAGATGAATGGCGAGGGCGGATGTTCTCGACCGACTTCCTTCTGATGACATTGGTCAACGGATGCTCCACGCTGGTGGCCAGTTTGATGCTGGAATCCGGTGAATTCACTCTGGCTGAGGTTGTGCGCCTATTTGCTGTAGGTCAGATTCTGTCAGGCATCATCTGGGTCTTGCTGACCGCGCCGGGTGAACGTAGGCTTGCTGAAAGCAAAAAGACGGTTGCGGCAGCGATTGATTGATGAGCGTCACGCGTGGCGCTCGGCTCATGGTGGATCTTGTTGACCAGGTGGACGAGCGGGGGCTCGCCATGAGTCCCTCACTACCCGAAGACTGCAAGAACTTCCTCATCGACATCGATGGCACCGTCTGCGAGGATGTCCCAAATGAGGAGCCGTTGCGCATGGAAGATGCTGCGGTGTTCGAAGATGTCGTCGATGTCATCAACGGTTGGTATGACGAAGGTCACATGATTACCTTCTTCACGAGCCGAACCTCAGACCTTGCAGAAGTTACTGAGCGGTGGCTGGACAAGAACGGGTTTCGCTACCACGGTGTGCTCTACGACAAACCACGCGGAGGCAATTATCACTGGGTGGACAACCACACCGTTCGCGCGACCAGATTCAACTCCAAGTTCACCCAATTCGTCAAACGCTGGGCAGAGGTAGAGGTGTTCGATGACAGCGAACCTCACCAATAGGTCCCAAGTCCTACCAACGTCACGATGGGCATTATGCTCCATGCCAATTTGCGTATGGCCGAAATAAGAGTCATCCGAATCAGACTCTTGACGCCTGCCTCGACTATCTCATCTGCAGCGTCCGACAATACCTCAACCTTGCTCTCAGCACCCCGAACAGCGCTGTCAGCAGCCTCGAGTACCTTATCGGCGGTAGAAGCACCAAATCGCCGGAAGAAACCGCGCTTCTTGACCTCACCATCTCCTTCCATCAAAGCGTCAGCATCACGGATTTGCGAGTGATACTTCAACGGGTTGAGGTTGTGTAACCAACCCTTGACTGCGTGCGTTGAGGTGATGATTTCCATAGCCGCCATAGTGAGGGCGAGCCGTTGTTTGCGAGCCTTCTTCACCATCTTCCTAATTTTTAGCACACGTCTGAAATCGACAATAATCCACACAGCCCCGCCAATACAAATGAGCAGCAAGCCAAATGAGGGGGCAGATTCCCAAGTCTCCCAACCCAACTCAGGGAATATGGTCCGGGCATACAGCACCAATGCTACTGGAAGTACCATTGCTAGAATTTCATTGAAGATAATGACACCGAGGCCATCAATTTTCAGTCGCTTGATTCTAGTCCAGAACCATTTGAGTGTGACTGCATACTTCAAGCAGAGACGAACGACGCCGGGCCCAACGAATACGATACGCAGCAGCAGAGGAAGCCAAACCAGAAACAGATAGGCATCTCCCGGAGATGCTGGCGGCCATACCGGAATGAGTTCCACGTCTCGCTGTGATGCTTCCACCCCCATAAGTGTGCAGTCTACTATCCCGGTCAACCCTATATCCAAACCTCGACTTGGCAATTTCATGGCGAACTTCAGCCACGACCTGTCCGATTGGCTTGGATTAAGTTTCGATTCTGAGTGGCTGGAGGAAAATGTCCGTTGGAAAGACTTCGGAACTGGTGTGCGCTTGGGTAGAATCGCGCGTGAGGATTCTACCTCATTGGTGCTATACGATGCTGATGCGGAAGTGGAGGTGGAGGCTTTTCAGCCACACATGCACCCCGGTGGAGAAGTCTACATCGTGCTAGAAGGTGAAGTCTACGATGAGTTTGGAACCTACCCAAAAGGTAGCATCGTCTGGATGGATCCCGGCACTCAGCACAACCCAAAAACTCGTGAGCGCACACTGATTCTCGTGCTGTGGCCAGACGGTGTCAAAATAGTCCCTAACTGACTACTCAGGGGCATCCTTCAGGAAGTATCTTCCACAGAACCATCTGCTTCCAGCAGCGCCGCAGTCCAGTCATTTTGAAAGACGCCTTGCGAATCAAGCGTATTGCAGACGGTGCGGAAATCATCGAATCGAGGGTAAAGGGATGTTAGCTCATTGGCTTCCAGTGGGCAGATTTTGCCCCAATGTGGGCGTGCGTGGAACAGTTGTGACATGCTTTGGGCCATGAAATTCGCGAACAGGAAAAAACCAGCACGCCGTGCTGGCTTCGCATAACTGATGAAACTCAGCGCATACCAGTCTTGGTCCCCTCCGCTGGCCATCGAAATCAAGGTGTCATCAGGAAGCACCCGCCGTACGCAGATGGGGTAGTGATGGCAGTACTGGTCATGAAGCCCGGCCAGAACCTCTTGCATGCCTAACTCCTCGATTCGTCGCTGGTTGTTTGCGGACAACGTTGACTCAATCCCTACAGCGACCTTGATGACTTCATGGGTAAACCGGAGCGCATCCGCCAACTGGTCTCGGGGTACGAACAACTCAATCTCAATGTGGCGAAAGGCCTCGTGCTTCATCACCAGCATGGACGAGGAGCGATCCGTAACCTTCCAATTACGAATCAGGAATGCCGAGACGAGACGACGAAAGGCAAGCCGGATAAAACGCCGACTTCGCAACACGCGTTTTAGGAACAAAATCTGCAGGTTCAGGCCATAGTCCATCACCGCCATCCAATAGAGCCGGTATAGCCTAGCGAGGCGGGAACGTGGCCGGTCAACCTCACGCCGGTGCTGGATGAAGTAGGACCAGCGCCAAGGAATAAGATAGAACTGCTGGAGCGGAAATGACGCTTCGGCATCTAAGACGTCCGCCAACCGACGAGACTCGGTGAAGTGCTCCTGCACGTTGTACTGTGCACGGCAGCGGAGCTTCACAGACAGGATAATGCCGAGCGAACCCAGTGAACAGCGAGCAGCCTGCAACTGTTCTCCATCGCTAACCTCCTCGATAATCGCCTGGCCAGTGGAATCGTCATATCGAGCCAACCGCACCTCCTCAACATAGTGCGACATGCTGTGGCGTCCCGAACCGTGAGTGCCGGTGGAGATTGCCCCAGCGATCGTCTGTACCGTGATTAGACCCAACGAATGCAGGGTAGCGCCATCGCGATCGAGTTCTTTGAGAAGGCGCTTAATCTGGCATCCAGCCCCAACTATGGCAACAAATTGGTCGTCATCAGACTGGAGTTGCACCTCATTCAACCGTCGCAGGTCCAACAGCACGTCGTCGCCAAGAATCGCATCGCTCCAACTATGCAATCTGCCGACAGCGCGGATACGCTGGCCACGATGTTTGTCGAGAATCTGCAGAACTTCCTGCTCGTCGGCTGGGGTGTAGGCCGACGCCGGCTTAAGCTCCTGATTGCGGCCGAAGTTCTTGCGTTGCACGCTAAGCAGCCTCCTGCATTGCCACATCACCATCTAATCTGCATCATGAGGCTGTCGCTGCCCGAGGTTTGATGCGGTTAGACCCTGACGGAGATGCATGGGACGTAGGGGGTTGGTTCTGATTTCCGTGGCTCTGCTGCTGCTAACACCGGTCACCTATGCGCAGGATGAGCAAGAAGAAACTGGACTTGAGGAATTCGACCAAGCGATGACGGACCTGCTAGCTAGATGGTCGGCTGAACCGCCGAACGATGTTCCCGGCGGACAGGTGGCGCTGATGTTCAACGGGACATTGGTTTTCAACCAAGGATATGGTATGGCTGACACCGAATCAGCGACTGCGGTAAGCGTTGATTCGAGGTTCAGAGTCGCCAGCCTCTCAAAGGCGGTTACCTCGGCAGCAATTCTGACTCTAATCCAGAACGGAACCATCGCACTTGATGACAAAATGGTCGATTTGATTCCGGACCTATTGCCAAGCAGATTGGATGGCTGTGATTATCCGAATCACGCTGTTTCATATTCTATAAATGACATTACTGTGTCGCAGATTCTCAACCACAGGGCCGGGTGGAACCCTGCCTCTGACCCGACATATTGG
>CAUZSM010000030.1:0-15497 GCA_963582685.1 Candidatus Thalassarchaeaceae archaeon
GATTTTCGGACAAGTGCTGCAAGCCGGTGCGGGACAAGCACCGGCTCGTCAAGTGACTTTACGCGCAGGGCTTCCATCATCTACTGCCGCTCTTACAGTGAACAAAGTCTGCGGCTCATCGCTGAAAGCGATAATGTTAGCAGCAAACAGCATTCGAGCCGGCGAGTACGAGGTTGTCGTAGCCGGCGGCATGGAATCGATGAGCAATGCACCGCACTTCGTGCGCAACCCCGCCAAAGGCGAGGATGTAGCCTATGGCAACCTGCAGACCACATTGGTACACGATGGCCTGTGGGATGCATTCAACGACGAGCATATGGGCAATACTGGCGAGGTTATAGCCAGCGAGTTCGACATTTCACGGCAACAAGCCGACGAATTCGCAGTGCGTTCTCATCAACGCGCCAATGCAGCATGGGAAAACGGCTGGCTCGATTGGGAATCGTTCCCGGTGGAAGGTGTGGCAAGGGATGGCGGCGCAACAATTCTCTCTCGTGACGAGGGTATCCGCATATCCACGGATACACATAATCTCGCTGAACTTTCTCCTGCCTTCCAATCCGATGGGCAGGTCACAGCGGGTAACGCCAGCCAGGTTTCTGATGGAGCGGCGGCTGTGCTGGTTGCTTCTGCAGAGGCAGCCGTACGCAATAACTGGCCGGTTCTTGCTACAATTGTTGACTATGTTACCAGTGGAGTTGAACCGGGGCGAGTGATGACCGCCCCAATCCCCGCTATTGATGCGCTACTTGCGCGAAATGGCCTCTCCATCGCTGATATCGACGTCGTTGAGCACAACGAGGCCTTCGCAGCGGCATCGTGCGCCATCGCCAAACATTTCGGCATAGCCGATGATAGATTCAATCCCCATGGTGGCGCGGTCGCTATCGGTCATCCACTAGGTGCTACTGGCGCACGTTGCATTGCCACCACTATCGCTGCTCTGCGAAGGGGTGGTGGCGGCCACGGAATCGCCACGCTATGCCTTGGTGGAGGCAACGCAGTTGCGATGCTCATCAAGTGTTAAACAGGCTATGCGGGCGAATAGAGGCTGAATAGCCGACTGAAGGGGTATTCCGGGGGCTAGAAGCGTAATCCCTTTGAGCATGAACATCCAATGGTATACTGGGGGAGTGACATGAGTGACATAGGATGGCAGCCCGACGAGTTGGATGTGAAACGCAGCGTGGTTGAATCTAAGGTTGCTGACATCATCGAAGATGACTCCCTGAAAGTCATTGTCGACATGGCTGGTACAGAAGACGTCGACCCTGCTGATGCTGCGGCACAAAGGCGCACAAGAGACGATTTGCGGCTAGATACAACGCCGGCAGAGCAGCAAACAGCAGAATCTCAGGCAGAGATTCTCACTTGGATTGTGGTAGGAATCGTAGTGGTACTCGCAGTAGGCGGCCTACTGTTGACCAGTATCCCTGCGCTGATAGGCAGTATGCTGTGATCATAATCGGCGCTGCGAAACCCAATTCGGCTTGAAATTAGAGTAAGGCGAGGCTTTTCCTCCACGTTTATTGCGTCCAGACCTCATTAGCATCATCAGCAGAATCACAAGCACTCCAACAAGCGCTGCAATTACAAAATTAGTATCCTCAATCATCGAGAACGGTGAGGTCTCATTCCCACTTTCGCTCTGGTTACCCTCTCCCTCGCTTGGCTCAGGCTCCGGCTCGGGCTCAGGTGGCAGTGGGGGATGCCATACCAGATAGGACACGAACCAAGTCATGCTTACCTGGTCCCTCTCGTCCGAGATGACTGCGGTGATGTTCCATGGTCCTACCGTGCCGTTTTCTGCACAGATTTCCTGACCAAAGCCATTGACTGCATCCTCGCAGGGCCAAGCATCCTCGTGGAATAGCAGGCCCTCGCCTACTTGAGTCCCATTACGATACCAAGTGGTTGTTAGATTCAGCAGCAGTATCTGTGCGCCGGACAGGTTCACTCTCGCCGCCAAATGCAAGTCGTCTGCGGTGGCGTTCAGCAGCAACACCGATTCCGCAGGTGAGACAAGCAGAGCAGATTGTCGATCCACACCATCATCGATGATGCCATCGCAATCATCGTCAATTCCATTCCAAATCTCGGTCGCATTCGGTGAAATGAGGGAATTATTGTCCTCGCATTCAAGGAACCAGCGGAATCCATCACCATCCTCATCCAAATCCGCTGAAAGCGGGTCGGTGAAGGTCTCGTACAGTTCCTCGCCATCGCTCAAGCCATCACCGTCGGTGTCAGGATGGAATGGGTCGGTGTGTGTGGTATGGAACTCAGTGAGGTCGCGGATACCGTCGCCATCAGAATCAGAAAACAAGTAGTCCTCATCCGCGCCATCCTTACAATTGTTGTCTATTCCATCGAGAATGTCAATCATTCCGGGATTAATCAGCGGGTCAGTGTCATTGCAGTCTTGGAACCAATACCATCCATCTTCATCAGTGTCGTTGTCCCAAGCCAGTGGGTCAGTCATGTGAACTAGTACCTCATCGCCATCTGAGAGCCCATCTCCATCTGTGTCTGCATCGTCGATGTCAGTGCCGTGAATATGATATTCAGCGTAATTGGAAAGCCCGTCCTCATCGTTGTCTGTCGCGTTGAATCCCTCATCCCAATCACCGTTGCAATTGTCGTCAATTCCATTCAGCAATTCGGGTGCTCCGGGGTAGATATTCGGGTTGGAGTCGTTACAGTCGGAGAACCAATAGAAGGTGTCAGAATCATCGTCAGGGTCAGGCCACAGCGGGTCAGTCAGCCATATGTAGACCTCGTCACCATCGCCTAGGCCGTCGTCGTCAGTATCATTGTCAAGCGGGTCGGTGCCGTTCACGTTCACCTCGATGCCATCCCACAGATTGTCATCATCGGTGTCGTAGTCAAGCGGGTCGGTTCCCAGAGTGAGAACTTCTAGACCATCAAGCAGGTCGTCACCATCGGTGTCGTTGTCATACGGGTCGGTGCCGTAAACATTGGTTTCATTGTCGTTGGAGAGCCCGTCAGCATCGCTGTCAAGGTCAACGGGCACACCGTGAACAATCAACTCCCAATCCTCGAAAGTCCCCGAGGTCCCGCTACTGACATCCTCAACAGACAGTGTCCAATTACCCGTACTCACTTCGTCCCAGTTGTGTACGGTCATGAACATCCAATTGGCGTAGTCGTTGCCCGAATCGCTGTGCTCCTGCGCTAGCACGCTCTGGGTTCCAACAGGGCTGGTCAGGGTGATTACAAGGTCGGAGCGATAGTTGTGGTCAATATTGACGACGACCTCGACGTGTTCGACTTGCAACTGGTCGATTACAGTGTATGTGTCCGTAAGCGGTGTGTTAGTATCGTCAGGAATTGATTGACTGACTGTGCGGGTCCCGCTGGTGATGTTCACTGCTTGGTCGACATTGGTCCAGTTCTCGGCGAGCGCGACCGCTGCCCCGGCATCGATTGCGCCGAAGCCATACTTGTGCGAGACATCGTGACCGGCGCCGTTCACATTCCACGAACTGCTGCTCGGATGATTCATGCGCGCGGAATGCACGAGAATGTGCTGCACGTCTCTCCAAGTGAGATTGGCATTCGCTTCGAGAATCAGTGCGATGACTCCAGAAGCCAGAGGGGTCGCTGAGGAAGTACCGCCAAAGTCGTCGGTGTAGTCATTATTGGTATATCCAGATGAACCCTCGATGTCGGTGGTGGTGATTCCCTCACCATCTCCATCAGAATGTGCTGCAACCAGAATGTTGGAGCCGGGCTCTGCGTACCACGATTGGTCTCCATAATGGGTGATGGCGGTGACTGCGATGGTATGGCGACTATTGGCGTAGCCGTCTTTATTGGAATCGTCGTCATTGGCAAGCCCATTTCCTGCAGCCCAAGTGATGATGTTACCTAAGCCGCCTCGACCATTGGCCGTATCATCCTCAAAGGCGGCCATCATCAATGGGCCGGGCGCTTCCAAGGTGTTCCCACCGTCGCTAGGACCCCAAGAATTGCTGTAGATGTCGATGATCTGATTTTCGTGGCCAAGCGCATTTGCTTCCCTTGAATCTGACAGCGAACAGGAGATTAGTCGCAAACCTGCTAGATTTGCATCTGGTGCCGCTCCGGAAACACCGAGGCTGTTGTTTCCGGTCGCTGCGGCTACTCCAGCAGCAGCAGTGCCATGAGCATCCCAATTACTTGGAGAAGGATTGCCATCGTTGCCGCAATAATCGTAGTCGTTTGTCGAGTCGTAATTGGTTGAAAGGTCAGGGTGGTCCAAGTCAAGGCCGTCATCGACGATGCCAATGGTGACCCCAGAGCCAAGATAGGAATCCCACGCTCCTGTCAAATTTGCATCCTCACCGGAGGTTCCACCGGTCTGTCCGGTGTTACGCAGATGCCACTGGTCGCCGAATTTCGCATCATCAGGAATGAGTTTGGTTGACAATTGACGGTCAATCTGTGGACAGGCAATCTCGATGATTCCACGGGCCTTCCAATCCTCAATGGTAGTAGCACTTGCATCGAGGAGCCACGAGTTGGCCAACAGTGGCGTGGGCTCGCCGAGTGAATGCTCAGAAACAACCAGCCAAGTTCCATCGTGGGAAGGCAGGTCCGCACATCGTTGGTAGGCCAATTGCACCGCACGTGAGTATGAGAAAAGGTGGTCTGTAGGCTCGAATTCCTGCGTAAGCGGCACCGCCGAGATCGCTGGTGAAAAGCCGGCCAGAACCAGCACTATTGTGAGCCACAGCCACCTCATGCGCCCGATGCCGGCTCGGCTACCACTTAGCGGTTCTCGTTTGATGAATCATGACTGATTGAAAGCGGTGATAGCCGCCTCTACTTCGCTATCCAACATTAGGCGGCGTTGACCCTTGGCGACCTCAAACAAATGAGCTACCAAATCATCGGTTACTTCGTGCCCATGCTTCTGCAACCACCAAACGACATTTGAGCGTCCAGACATGTGGCCGATTCGGATTACCTGTTGCAGTCCATAGTCAGCTGCGGGAACACCGGAATATATTCGGTCAGCAAGCCAGTGATCGCCCTTCTTCATCGCCTTGATTACCGCACTCGCATGCACTCCAGTGCCAGTCTCAAAGGCATCCTCGCCGAATACCGGATAATTTCTCGGCAAGGCGACCTCAACGTACTCGTGTGCCTTGCGCATGTATTCATTGAGCAAGGTCAGGTCGTTGTCGATGACGCCCATCAGACTGAGATTAACCAGAGTTTGGTCGAGAGGGGCGTTGCCAGCCCTCTCGCCCACACCGAGCGCAGTTCCGTGAATTACATCCGCTCCCGCTTCAGCAGCAGCCAGATTGTTAGCGACTCCAAGCCCCCGGTCCTGATGGCCGTGCCAATTGACCTCGATGTCGCGTCGTTTGACACCGGCGTCGGGAATTACCTCGTCTTGAATGAAAGTCAATAGTTGCTTCACACCGTTCGGGGTTACATGGCCACAGGTATCGCACACGCAGATTCTGTCAGCACCCAACTCAATCGCTCGGGTGTAGACCTGCTTGATTTCCTCAGGCTTGCTGCGAGTGGTATCTTCGGTGACGAACATCACCGGGATGTCGTTGTCCACCGCGAAAGTCACCGCCTTCTCAGCGGTGGACAGAATTCGCTCCATTGTCCAATCCTCAGCGTATTGGCGAATTGGACTGGTGCCCAGAAACGCACTGGCCTGGATTTGTCGCTCATGCTTAGCCTGCAAATCCACCAGCGGTTCGATATCGCTGACAACTGTTCGAACCGCACATCCCGGTCGAATCTGGTAGTCATTCTCCCCCATGTGAGTCAGCATTGCATCGATGTGGTTGATGTGGAAGGGGCCAGCACCGGGAAGACCGAGGTCCACCTTTTGGATGCCAAGTCGCTCCATGTAAGACAGAAGTTCGATTTTCTGCTCGATGGTGGGATTGCGCGCACTTGGGGATTGCAAACCGTCACGGAGAGTCTCATCATCAAACCAAATCCCGTGTGGATGTGCGCCTGTATCTCTCTTGAAGTCGTAATCAACGACATTCCAATCATAGATAAGGTCGCTCTCTTGCATCAATCATCACCCCCGGCCAGCGTGGCGCGTGACACGCTGACGGCCGGCGTAGTGCTTGAATGCAACGCCCTCACTCGCTGGAATCAACGCTGAGTGATGATTTTTCTCAAGCAGAAGAGGAATCTGAGGTTGCTTTGCGTGTATTACCCAACTTCTGCAGAAGTTTCAGCATCAGCAATACCAACAAAACAAGAGTCAATTCAACCGAAATCAGCACGACGACCAAGGCGACAAACATCAGAGCGAGATACTTCAGCGAGACATAGAACGAATAGACTGCGGATGGAATTCTGCCCTTGTCATCCTTCTTCTCGTAAACATGGATGTTGACCACCGAGTGGTTGTACCAGATTCCAAGCATCAGCGCGAGCAGAGAGTAGGTGTAGGCTGTAAGTTCTCCAACTTCGTCGACTGCGAGCCATGGCATTGCGGCCAATCCAATCAGTGCCAAAGAATACACCTTCATCTCTGAAAGTGTCCTCTGCCCACCTTTCACACCGGGCATCATCGGTACGCCGACCTTGGCGTATTCATCGCTGCGATACAGAGCCAGAGCCCAGAAATGAGGCGGCGTCCAGATGAAGATGAGCACGAACATCAGCCAAGGCAGCGGACTTGCTAGTGCGAATGGATTTGAGATGCTGAGATTTGCTCCTTCCGCAGCCGCCCAGCCTACCAGCGGAGGTGTTGCGCCTGCGATGCCTCCGATGACGATATTCTGCACGGAACGGCGCTTGAGCCAAAGTGTGTAGATGAATACGTAAAACAGCACGCTGAACGCCGCCCAGAATGCGGCGACTTCGTTTGCCTGCCATACAAGGAAAGCGGTTCCCGACCCTGCAAGGAAGATGCCAAAGACCAGTCCAGTCTTGTGGTCGATTGCGCCGCGTGCAATGGCTCGGTGGGCTGTACGATTCATTCCGGGGTCAATGTCACGGTCGAGTACGTTGTTGATGGTATGAGCACCGCCGGCCGTTAGGAAGCCGCCGATAGCGACGATGAGCATCACACGACCTGTAGCCATCCAGTCAAGGCTGGCATCAAGTCCAGCAAGTTCTGCTGCTCTCACCTCAATCAGGTCATGGATGAGGATAGCGCACATTGCAGTAATCTGTAGCAGGAGGAGAACACCCGGCTTCATCAGATGCAACCAGTCAGAAACTGTCGCCTCATCAGCGGTGACAACTGAGTCGTCCTCTCCCATAATCCATTGCGCTAGGTGACGCCATATGAAATCTCCATCGGCTCGCCTTTAGGCGAGAATGTGAAGAATCAATCCTCGTGAGGATGCACATCGATGGGAATCAGGTCCTTCTGGTACTCAAGCATAGCAATCTTCAGCGGGTCAAGGACGAAGCGGATCTTCGCTTCCTCAACACCGTATAGGCTGACCAGTTCCTCGCTGAACTCCTTGCGGAGGTCTTGCTCGTTGACAAACAGTGGTGCACCCATGCTGATTTGCAGTGCTCGCGCACCAATGATTCGAGCCCTTTCAAAGCGTGTGTGATTACGATCGTCTTCTACCATTGTCAATCCCTCACAGCAATTCGCTGCGACCCGCCGACCTGCCGAGGTGTGATAAGGCCATCGTAAACCCCAAAGGGGTTTGAAACATCATTCCTCACCATTTGAGGAGCCAGTGAGCAACGGTGAAGTCACTCCCAGATGGGCTAGCATAGTAGCGAAGGCGACCGTTAGGAAAGAGGCTGAACCGAGCAGCAGATGCAACAAGGAGAGGTGCTCGATGAACGAACCGTCTGCCCAGGTGAGAATGTAGGCAGCACCAACCAACGCGTTGAGTACAAACAGACCTATCGAGACGTGCAACCAACGGAAGAATCGCTTGACCTCAGGCACATCCTCAGACTGCTTCTTCAACTGCACGACATGCCAAATCATCCAGATGAAAACGAATAGAATAGCCAACCGATGAATGACCTGCAATGAGGTAGTGTGTGCAGACATATCTGGTATCACCGAACCGTGACAAAGCGGCCATGCACTGGAGGTTGCGACTCCACAGGCCATATTCGCCTGCTCGGTAGCAGCGACCAAAGCCCCGAGCAGCATGGCGATCAGCACTGAAATGGAGGCATCGAGCATGCGCGGGCGCACCAGTTTGCCAGCCTCTCGCGAATAGACAGCCCAAGCCGGTAATCCGTCGTGTTGTTTCTGCCATTGCAACCATGTCCACAGCAGAGAGGAGGCGAGCAGCATACTGAACAGCAAATGCGCGGTAACTGTGAGAGGTGCGTTGTCTAGTCTTACTGTCATCGCGCCAAGTCCGCCTTGGATAATGACTAGAACCAAAACTGCTGCTGCTGCGAAGTGGAGTTTCGGACTCTCAACTCTCTTTCGAAAGGCCAGAATCCATTGCAGAATACAAAGCGGTCCAAGAATCAGGCCAGTCAACAGTCGGTGAAACCACTCAAGGAAAATCTGGTCGGTTGTGAATCTGTGACTCTCTCCCTTACTGGGAATCTCACCTGGGTTGTCGGCATAGTACTGTCCCTGCTCATCATCGCTTGCGTCAAAGCTCAATGTTCCAAAGCACAGCGGCCAATCAGGGCAGGCTTCTCCAGCATCCTCGATACGGACGTTGCCACCGACCAGTATTGCTGCGATGGTCAATACAAACAGCAGCAGGGGCAACTTGGGAAGTAGGCGAGCGAAGCCATCTTCACTGGCCTTCTCTGATGCTCCCTCCGTCTCATCTGTCATGGCGAACGCTGGTCGGATGGGCTATTTAACCGCCTTCGGGAACCGGTTCGGTAGGGACTGCAATGACTGAGTGCATGGTATCTTCGCAATCGCGGAAACGTGCGTTCATCTGTTGCTCACTGTTGCTTCTAGCCGGACTACTCTCAACCGCAGCATCGGTGAGTGGACAGGATGACAACGGGGTAGTCATCGATGCTGAGGCGATTTCTGCTGCGGCAAATGCGCCGGGTAGCGTTGTTGCCGCCCTATCACTAAACGGAAATGGTGAGGCTGCTGCTGCGCCGCATCTCGTCGAATTGTACACTGCCGATTGGTGCGCTCCGTGTCGGGATGCCGAGACAAATGTCGCTGCCCTCAGCGAATGGTGGCCAGATATTGCAACGGTAGCACACCACCCATCCAATCTCAGCAGCGAGAGATACCACCTCCCACAATCTCGCCAGATGGCCGATGATTACGGTGTGGACGGTTACCCGACCATCATCGTCGACGGGCACTGGCTGCTGCGAGGAGCCGGCCAGATGAATGAACTGCAGGATGTTGTGAGCACACTCTCGTCATATTCTGCTGACCTTGCAGGTGAAGGAGCCACTCTAATCGGGGCAAGCGCAGGTGGATTCTCAGAAACCAGTACGACCATCACATGGAATGTTTCACTACCTGACGGTATCAATGCTGAGGATGTTAGAATGGACGTGATGGTGGTAGCACCAACCTCAGTGGAAGGAGGGGCTACAATCCAATCGGTCGTCTCTATGCAAACGGGTCTGCAAGTTGCAGCAAACACAACAGACACTGAGACTCTCATCGTATGGGATGTAGAGGAAATTGTCGGAGCCTCTTACGTGTTGATATTGCGCATGAATGGTGAGCCTGCACCAGAGGTTGCTTCCGACACTCCAATAGGACTACTGCGCAACAGTCCTGTCGTTGTTGAAGCATCGTGGCTGGAAGACAATCCACACATTATCTGGATGGTCGGAATACTCAGTATTCTACTGCTCAGCCCTGCGCTGGCACGAAGCATCGTCAAGATGCCAACGTTGCTTGGACGGGGTAGCCTCCAAGAGGAGGAATAATCAATCAGATTCTTCCTCAGAATCTGCTTCCAGCATCTCATCGCTACCTGTCGATTGCAACCAATCACGCTGCCACTCGGCATCGACTCCACCACCAGACCATTCGCCTTCGATGGAAATCTCCTCGACCTCGACTTCCTCGCGCCAAACCGGCTCTCCCTTCGAGCCGGATACGATGAGTCGGTTGGTCTTGCGGTCAAGTCCACGCTTCACCGCCTTTAGACCACGCTTGATTGGCAATAGGTGGCCAACCGGGGTTCCCGCAGTAACGATTGGGTTATTGGCAGTGCAGATGAAAATACCGCGTTCTGGAGAAACTAGATCCGCACTCTGTCCGGGGTTGATTGGGTCAACGATTTTCCCGATAACCTCGTCCTTTTGCACGAATGAACCGCGACCGATGTACAGGTCAATCAGTCCACCTTCTTCCGCTCTGACCCACGTCGAGCCACTGGCGAGAAGACGGAAGCGTGGCCGAGAGGGGTTTCCATGAATGACGTGAAGGCTGCGTAGCACGTTCATTATGCCATACAATGCTACCTTGATTGCTTCGTGGTCGGCAAGATGCGCACCGCCACCTTCGTAGGTCAGTGTGCCGATATCGAGATCGGAGCACTCACGTCGTATCGAGCCTTTCGGACCCCTTGAGTCAAGGATTACTTCGATACCGAAGGCTCGTGCAATCATGTTGCTCTCGGGATGAGCGAGGTCGGCTCGAACCTGTGGCAGATTGTCGCGGCCTCGGGCCGCAGTATGCAAATCGATGAGATAGTCAGAGCCAATGATGATTTTAGAGAGAATATTGTGGGCTACTCGAGCAGTGGTTGAGCCGTCCTCACTGCCGGGAAATTCTCGATTCAAATCCCTGCCATCAGGGAAATAGCGATTCTGCCGCTCAAATCCTGGTGGGTTCAGCACTGGGATAATGCGGAGAGTACCCGCCATTATATCTGGGTCAAGATTCCGATCTGCACTGGTGAATACCTGTTGTGTCAGTAGGCTGCACGCTACCGGGCCAACCATCTCATCTCCATGCACACCACCAATGATTGTGACAACAGGACCCGGCCTTCTGCCATGAATTACCGTGACTGTGGTCGGCCAAGCATCTCCCATCGTCACATCGAGCAATGGGAACTTGATTTGACGAATTGTGCCCGGTTTTATCCTCTTACCAAGCACCCGATGCTGCTTGGCTCCGGAAACCCGGTCCCAGTCCGGTCTGTCCTGCTCGTGACTTTCAAGCGCTTTAGCAATCTCCTTGCGTCGCTTTGGTGGAATCTGATTAGAGATCTTCAGGGTCTTAGTACGACGCTTAGCCACCTTCGGTGGGTCGTATTCGTGGGGGTCAAGAGGACCCTCCTCCTCATCCTTACCGGCCATTCTGCATCCCCTTAGACTCGGTGCTGCGCCAACTCCAGCCGCGCTTCTGCTATCAATGCGCCCATAGCGGGTGCTAAGCACCCGTGATTTTCCTACTCAACCATCGCAGACAAACAGAAAAGCCGCCCACGCTACCAACTACCGATGGTAGGCCGGGACGAAGCGAGCGTACAGGAGTCGCATGCGCCGAATAGCATCTGTTTTGGATGCGGGCCGGCCAACGAAAAAGGACTGAAAATTCGCTCTCATCCAATAGAAAATGGGCTAGAAATGTGGTTTGAGCCCTGTGAGGAGCATCAAGCCTTCCCAGGTATGCTAAATGGGGGTATAATCGGCACACTGCTCGACTGTCATGGCAACTGGACTGCGGCGATGGCCATAATGGCTGAACGAGGTGAGGATTCAGCACCTTGCACGGTGACTGCGAAGTACACTGTGAAGTTACGCCGTCCCACTCCTTTTGGAGTACCATTACACATCACAAGTCAGGTTGAATCCATCGATGGTGACCGCGCCAACATCAGCATGGAATTGACCGCTGACGGCGAAGTCTGTGCTAGTGGTGAGGGGCTGTTTGTAGCGGTCAAGCAAGGTCATCCTGCGTGGCATCGTTGGTATTGACCTCCGGGTCGTGGTAAAACGAGCCATCTGCCTGTTGCCACCATTGCCTTCCATCAAGGTCGTTGTATGCGGTATAGCCAGAGGACTGGTCATAGGTTCCGCCCAGCGGCAATAGGGTGTGGTCAGCCACGTGTAATGGGGTTGGTTCAGTCTCAGCGACTGCTCCTTCAACAACCTCCTCAGCAGTCGATTCCTGCTCAGAATCACCCTCATCTTCCTCTTCATCCTCAGAATTACTCACTGACCTCGCTCGGAGAATAAGCAGCGCCGTTGCAACGACAAAAATGATGATGGCGAAAATTACCGGTATCGCCAGTACGATGTTGAGACCCCCGCCGCTGTCTTTGGTTGGGCTGTCGTCGCTGGGACCATCCGCAGTATTTTCCTCGGCGGGTGGAGGCACAATAGTGAGATTCTGATGCACTACGATTCCGGCACCATCGGTCACACGCAGGTGGAAATCAAGCACACTCCAGTTGGTCCAAGTGATAATCCCCTCTTCTGGGTAAACGGCCCAACTCGCATTGTCGGAGGACCATTCGATGCTTGAGGGGCCGCTGCCCGCTCCATCATCAATCGTGAGATTCAGGACCAATACAGAGATCGGGTACCTCTGAGCATCCGCTTGCTGCAACAATACCGATGGTGCAACGCGGTCGAGGCGAATCCACGTGGCGTTTGCAGGTCCTACATTGCCGGCCATATCGATGGCCCGGACCTCAAAGGAATGCCTGCCATCGGATAGCATCGAGATATTGACTGTGGTGTAGTTTGTATCGACCGGAGCCCACAGCCCACCAGCCCATCTCACCTCATAGTGGGAGAGGCCGGAACTCGGGTCGGTGACGTTTGACCAGTACACGACGACTTCGTCGGCACTTGTCCATCCATCAATCACTTCAATCACCGGAGCCGGAGGTGGCGTTAGGTCGGTTTCGATGCTGGCATCATCAGTCACCAAATGTAGTTGATAGGGTCCACCCGGAAGCGATGGGTCCCAGGAAATCCGTATGTGGAATAGCAGAGGAGCGCCTTCTAAGTCATCGTTCAGAGCGGATAGAGTCACCCACCGCACCTCGTCGTCAAGCAACCCTTGGCCAAGCGAGGCAGAGCCATTGACTACCGAAACTTCGAGATTCGCACCTTCCGCATTGAATGCGATTGTCGTCCGGTTGCCGGCATTGAGGACAAAGGCGTACCAATCAACTTCATCCAATCCAATCAGACAACCGTCCAATGTTAGATTGGGATTCAGTCCCAAATGATGTGCTGAAGACCGGGTGGCGGCAGCATCGGAGGAGAAGTCACCATCTGTATCTGGGGTATCGCAACCGGGTAGAGTCTCACCGGTTGGAGGTGGGCTGTTGGAATCGATTGTCAGGGTATTGTTGGAGATTCTGAGGTTGTTATTCTCATCGTCCTCCAAATGCTCACCTGAGGTATCCAACACGAGCAGAACCCACCAGACACCTTGAGTGTCACCAGCGAGATTCACCGGCTGTGTTTCAGACAGCATTGAGCCGCTGGCAAGAGAGGGTACTCTGGACTGCGACAGCCGGTGGTCACCCGCGCCAAGAGAACGGTCCTCTGAGAGCCATATTTCAACGTCGAAACCCAGTGCTTCTTGTCCAAGATTCTCAGCACCCCACCTAATTGTCACGGTCTGTCCCGGTTCCGCGGAGAGTGGTGCTTCTACCCAAGATGCAAGCAGGTCCTTCGCCGGTGCTGAAATGGTGAAGGTGACTGAAGCAGCCCCGTTGTTGGACTCGTCATCCTCGGCCACTTCTGAAGAAGAATCGACCAACACTACCCAGTGGAAATCACCGATGTGCTGTCCGGGGATGGTTACAGTACGCGTGTTGCTTGATGTTGCACCGCTGGCTAGGGAACTGATGCGGAACGAATCCACTTGAGTGTCATCTGTTCCTGCCTGCGCGTCTATCGAGAGGAGAAGTCGAACATCAAACGCTCCGGCATCCGAGCCGCCAGCATTACGAATATCGATGACCACTGAGGCAGATTGACCGCTGATGGCATCGGATGGAACGCTGATTGAATCAACTACCAAATCGGCTTGCTGCAGGCAAAATTGGCTGGAAGATGCGATGATATTGTTGGTCTCGTCCATCTCGGAGAGCGAATTGCTCGGGTCCACAATCAGACCCCAATACCAACACCCATCGAGCAGATTCGAAGGAATTGCCAGTGAGACAGAACCTGACCAAGACCCACCCATCAAGATGGAACTAACGACATCAGACCCGACATTGACGTCTTGCGAGGAAATCGAGGTGTCCCTTGACAGGAATACATCGTAGTAGACGTTGGACGCATCTTCCATTCCTATATTGGCAATTTCAGCATTGACCTGAACTGTTCCGCCTCTCACTCCAATACTTGGGCCAGAAACAGAAACCGGCTCAAGGTCTGGCCCACAATCAAGAACGGTGAGCTGCGCACTGGAAGTGGCAACGATGTTGTTGTTTTCATTCGATTCAGAGATGTAGTCGCCGGCGTCAACTATCAACCCGACATAGTATGTCCCCGGTGTGATGCTTGCAGGTAGGGTCGCTCGCATGCTGGTGTGGGTGTAATATGCCACATTTGAATCACCGTTGGCATAGCCAAGTGAGGTACCAAAATAGATGGCGGACGCAGAGTTTCCAGTCGATACTGTCGCCTCGTAATAATGGGAACCAGCGTAGTCAGAACCCAGATTGTTAACGGTAATCGTGATGTAAATATCGGCTTCTTCACAGACCTGCCTAGTGTTGGAATCCACAGATATCGAGGTCGCTTCAAGGTCGTAGTCTGGAACGGTAATCGATACTGAGTTTCCACGGAGGATGTTGTTTGACTCATCCCCCTCTTCTACCCGGTCAGTGGTGTCAGCGATGATTCCCCAGTAGTAGTTTCCTTGCGCTAGATTGCTTGGCAGTGTTGGACTGTAGGTGCCACTTCGATAAGAGCCGCCATAGATGCTGTTAGCCTGCTGTGTGCTGCCAAGTTTGGTATCGCTGGTGGTGATAGTCGAATCCGTCGAGATGTACATCTCCCAGTAGAACCAACCCGAATCGTCGTCGCCTTCATTGTCGATACGCCATGAAATGCTGACTTGCTGACCGCCTTGGGCACTGTTGGGGCCAGAGAGTGAACTTGGCTCAAGGTCTGCCGGCTCCTCGATGTCTAGGCGGCCTGTATCTGCAACCACGTTGTTACTCTCGTCAAGTTCGCTCACCGAGGAACGGCTGTCAGCAATCATCCCGAGGTAGTAGTAACCCGGACTGATTCCGGTTGGGATCTGAACACTGTACTGAGTGCCAGAAGCGTAGTAGTTTGGAGAAATGCTGCTTCGACTGAATTCATCGACATAGATGTCATTGGTCGTGATGGTGGTGTCAGTAGACAGGTAAAGTTCCCAGTAGAAAGAACCGGTGTAATCGTGGCCATCGTTATCGATTCTGTAAGAGACAGAGATGGTGTCTCCCATCACCACCGATGAGGTGGAGGTACCCACGCTGTCTGCGACGATATCTGGCAAGTCGTCTTCGACGGTCACTTGGTTACAGGTGTAGCCATTATTGTTCTCATCCTGCTCATCGACATCGTCGTCAACATCGACGATGTAGCCCCAGTAATAA
>CAUZSM010000031.1:0-15286 GCA_963582685.1 Candidatus Thalassarchaeaceae archaeon
GACGACGCCGCTACCGAAGATACCAATGAAGGCGAAGATATCTCCAACGAGGCGCAGGAGGAGTCTTGGGATACTCAGCAGATTGTGCGGGTAGAGGGATGGTTGGCTGCCACTCAACTGTTCACCGAAGGTGGTACGGTCACCACACCACAGAGTCAGGCCAGCATGGCTTCATTCCTCATTCAGTTAGACCATTACAGTGATTCACAGGACCACAATCCCGGAGATGTTCGACTTAGCGTAATGGAATGGGAGGACCCATTGCGAGTCAAAGCACTTCCAAGCGGACAGACCCAGCCAAAGGACTTCCCACATCAGGGCTGGGCCGTCGTTGGAATCATCCCAGCAAGTGAGAATGTGCTCAACGCCGCCAACAATCTTGAGCCGCATCAGGCGATAATACTGGAAGGCTATCTGGTAGCTAGCCATGATGAAAATACCTCACAGTTGTGGGCTAATCCGGCATGGACTGAGGATGACTGCAGAATCGTTTCTTATTTGGGCCCGTGGGCTCACTCCAGCCAAGGACTGAAGAATGGCTGGACTGGAGCAATGGTGGTGACTGACATCACCTATGGGCCGTCGGGCAAACAGGTTGACTCGCAGCACATGTACATCGAGGGAGATATTCCAATCCTCGGAAGAGGGTTGTACACCACTATTCTGCTACTCTCAATTGTAGGTGCAATTGCTCTATTCATCTATTCTCGGAATATGATTCGAATGAATGCTAACACGCAGGCTCAGCAAATGATGAGCAATGTGCAACTTGCAGCAGCGAAGAGTGCTTCCGTCGAAGCGGACCGCCATGATGCGAGAATGCAGGCACGCTCGCAAGCTCAAGTTGCTGCAGCATCTGGACAAAAGGCGAAGGGAGCCGCTGCATCGGTCCCCATTTTTGATGTTGATGCTGCCCTTTCAGGCGACTCCTCAAGTTCCAGCGGTTACATCGCTGGAGGTGGAGTTACAGTCACGGAAGAGGCCTCCGAAATGAAGGACATGATTGAAGAAATACAGGAAGAAGCTGAGGCTGCACTTGAGATGTCAACGAAACCAAGATTCAGAAGGGGAGAACGAAGCGAGGTCCGCTCCGCTGTGTCAACTACTGCAAAGCCCGAACCAGAGGTGGCTGAGGAGCCAAGAAAAAAGAGAGCGGTACGCAAGACCAAAAAAACCCGCAAAACCGCTCGTCTTGACGAGGACGAGGAAGATGAACCCAAGCCTAAGTCAAGGGTTGAGTCAAAGCCAAAGGGCCCAGACCTTGTCGATGACGACGACTTCAGCGACTTCACGTTCTGAGTTATTCATTGGGTATCACAGATGCACCTCGAATCCAGATTTGATTCGGGTGGAACTCAATGGTTGCTGGCGTCATCAAGCATGGTTCTCCATCAACCTGAATCCACATCGGTGGGTCATGTGGTTCATTGGTTGGGTTGCCCTCTGAGTCAACATTTCTTATCTCGAAACGTTGCGCTGGCTGCTGGGTGATACCCCATTTCCCTACGTGGGTACCTTTTCGAAGTGGTCCCATGATTCTCAACATCTGACTTTTGGACATCCCGCTAGCAATAATCAGGTCCATCGAATCGCGCGTCGCTCGCATTCCCGGAGCAACACGGTAGCCACCGCCAAAAGTCTCGGTCATGATGGCGGTGAATAGTCCGCTCATGTCGGTACTACCGCGTTCTTCATCATCAATTTTCAACCAAGCATACTGCTTCTTCCACTTCACTATCGATACAATGCCAAGCCATGTGTACTTCAACGAACCACGCAACCACTTCGCCTTTCCCTCGGTCTTGCTTCTGCTGACATTGCTGGTGGTTCCACCATCTGACTCCAAGAAAGCCCAACGAACTACGGCGCCATCTTCTGACGGTTCCCCATCCCATGATTGCTGGGTCGGTGAAGGGTAGTTGGGTAGTGCGACAGCTGGGCGGGCTTCAACCCGCATCGCGCCAACGTGCCTATCAACGCCGTTTCGCAGCAACTTAACGGCATTAGCGGTGTCTCGAAGCGGAATCCCATGCGCGCGAGCGAAGTCGTTACCACTTCCCATCGGCACTATGCCCACACGCATTTCTGAGCCCCGTAGCCCGCTGGCAACCTCATGCATTGTCCCATCACCACCGACTGCTACCACTAGGTCTAGATCCTCGCGGTCTCGCAATGAATTGGCAATCTCAGCAGCATGCCCAGTCCGCTCAGTAATGTGAGATTCGACATCAAGGCCCTCATCAAGAATCATCTGCTCAATGTCCGGCCACAGACGTCCTGTTTTTCCATCGCGGCCAGCCGGATTGACAATGCACGCCACGCGAACCATGATTGCCGAAAGCGGGTCTGTGTCATCAGTATTCGCCCGGAAAGGTGTTCCCGCTCATGCGCAGCATCCATGAGGGATGTGTTTGTCGGGATGTCGGAGATAGCATATGTTGACTAGTTCCCCTGCAAGCCCCACATGGAGTGAACTCGATGTGGTTTGCATGGAGCGGGCTCTTAAATTGGCTGAACGTGGACGGGGTCAAGTATCACCAAATCCACCCGTAGGATGTGTATTGGTCAGAGAAGGCCGTATCATTGCAGAAGGATGGCACGACCACTTGGGAGATTTACACGCCGAACAAGCTGCTATCGCTGATGCAGAGGCGAAAGGTGAGCCTACTGAAGGTAGCACAGCCTATGTCACTCTGGAACCCTGTAACCACTTCGGCCTAACTCCTCCATGTACCCAAGCCCTACTGTGGGCTGGAGTCGGTGAGGTGATTGTCGCGACCCGTGACCCTAATCCGACAGTCAGAGGACAAGGCATCGAGGTACTGCTTGAGGCGGGCCTCGTTGTCCGAGAAGGGCTATTGCAGGATGCAGCGCGTCGGCAAATGCAGTCGTTCATGCACTGGTGCAAAACCAGACGCCCTATTGTTACCCTCAAGGTAGCGATGGATGTGAATGGTATTGTCGATGCTGCAGAGGGTGAAGCTGAGCGCTTCACAAGCGAGCAGTCTCTCGATGCAGCACATCGATTACGTCGATGTGCTGATGCAATCATTGTAGGTGTGAACACCATCATTCAAGATAACCCACAACTCGATGTCAGGCGCGTCGAATTGAGCCAAGGCAATAATCCGCTGCGAGTAGTGCTGGACCGAACCTTGCGCATCCCTGTAGACTCACAAGTGATGAGCGATGGCAACCCCACGCTGATTGTTCATGCAGGGCCAAACGAAAGTGATGCATTTGCACATAGTAAAAACATCAGCACAGTCGCACTTCCCGATGGCTCTGGAGGAGCGGACCTTACTGCACTTCTCGACCATCTCGGCGACAAAGGGGTTCAAGAGGTACTCATCGAGGGCGGCCCTCACGTATGGCAGCAATTCCTCAACGAAGGCTTGGTGGACCGAGCCATCATCATCCACTCTCCAGTTACGCTCGGAGAAGGGCTGCATGCAGGTATTGACACAGTATCATTGAGCCAACTTGAGCAGGTAGGAACCATCGATTGGGGTGGTGATTCAGTTGACCTATGGACACGAACAGAAATGCAATGGCCTGATAATAATTGGCCATAGCCCTCCGTTTGATTGAAAAAGGGGAACCGAGCGAGTCGGCTTGGGCGATTAGGGTAGTCTGGATATCCTTACGGGCTTCGGACCCGTCGACGGGGGTTCGAATCCCTCATCGCTCATCCTCTTTCCAAGAAGACGAGTAGGCGTGAAAGGCTTCCATGCACAGGCACATGGACGTATGACGAAAACGACCAGCGATTGGCTTCGAACTCCTCTCGCACTGCTCTCCAAGGCCTTGCGAAGGTCTGTGCATCCGGATGGTCGATGTCATCCTCGTACAATTCGAGGTGAGTGGCGCTCGGCGACCACGGTAGCAGGGTGACGAGATTCGCCTTCGGTGCAGCAAGTGCAGCGCAAGCGGAGAGGGTTGCTCGAAACAATTCCCAGCCATCGTCGGTCTTCCATGAATTGCGACCATAGGGTGGGTCGAATGCAAACCCATCGAAAGGTGCTTCACCTCCCCATTCACTGGCAGCATTTTCAGCAGACAAAATACGCACATTGGCCTCGGCTTCTGCTCCAAGTTCTGTTCTTGCCCATTCGAGGTTTTCTGCACACCCCCTGACCATCTCAGGGTCAAGGTCACTGCCGAATGTGGCAAGACCTGAGAGAATCCCCTCGATGAGAATCCCACCTGTACCACAGAATGGGTCGAGCAGCCTCCCCCCATCTGGACAGGCGATATTGACCATTGCTCGGGCAAGTCTTGGGTCGAGGCTGACCGGTTTGAAGAAGGGGCGATTTGTTGCAGTACGCTGTTCCCAGGTAGATGAGGAATGCAACTTCACTCCCCAAGCAAGCCGTGGCTTATCCCAAACTACGCTGGCTTCTTCGGTGCTCGCATTAAGCAGTAATATCTGTAATTTGATGTCGGCGTCGTGCAAATCGATGCTCCAACCAGCGGCGTAAAGTGAGGCTCCGACCGAGCGTTCCAGTTCTCGCGCATCCCAGCCCTCACATCTGAATCCATACCGCTTTGCCCTTACCACGATGGTTGAGCCATCATTCACAAGGTGGCGCTCACACCAATCTGCTATCGTCGACACATGCTCAGAAGTGGTGGTCACAGGGCTGAATGAAAAGGTCCCAAGCACCTCGCTGATTAGTGACGATTTGCTTGATATTCGGGCAACTGCAGCCCCATCTTCACAAGCCATCGCCCTCTCATGAATCGGCAGATTTCCGCTGCCTTCTCCAGCAGGGTCAGCGAGCACATCGTGTTCCAATCGAGCGAGGTCAGGATTCCAACCACTGGAGGTTACTAGACTACCTTCTCTTACCTTCAAAATACCACCTCTCACACGCGCGGCTGTGCTGCTCCGCAGCACCCGGTCGCCTTCATCCCTATAACGGTCGCACCATACGGAAGGTTGCATGGCGGACCGCAGGACAACCGGGGTGGGTCGCAAGTACCGCTCTGCGTTTTTTGTGTTCTCCCTATTGGCAGCGACAATAATTCTTGCTGCAGATTCTGCAAATGCTGGTAGTGGAGATGTCTCTGCCATGCAAGCTGGTGAAGACCCAAAAGTGGTGACCTATCAGCGCAATGTCACGTATTTCTATGGTGATAAGGATGCCTCGGTTCGGTATGACCAGTGGCCGATGTGGACACACGCACAAAGCACTGATTCAAACTCGGCCGACAACGTCTGGGAAGAGAATCAATTCCCAACCAGTGACCCAAACTACGGAGGTGGGCAACGCGACTTCATCTTCCGAGGTGAATATCCCTCCAATGACAGTCTCGGATTGGATGAACAACGACCAATCACCGGTTTCGTGACACTTGATATTACCTGCCCGGGTAGCAGTGATTCCTGCTCAAAGCAAACGACAATTGTCTTGAGGCTAGGTGAGAGAGACATCGCCCAACAGTCTATCGAAATGCCCGATGACCAAAATCGCTACAATTTCGAGTTCTACCACGGGCTCAGCGAAATTCCCGCCGGTGAGGTCTTTGGACTCAAAGTTTCATTCACTAAGGGAAGCCAAACCCTTGACGGGTACACCCTGTACATGGGCCAGAACAATATTGAGATGTACCTGCCAATTCTAGCTCCTTATGCGGAGGCTGTTCCCGGTCTTGAACTCGCTGAGGGTGAGACCTATGTCTCTCCATATGCCACTACTGGAGGATTCATCGAAGTGGATACTGCTTCGACATCTTTGTTTGGTTTGATCTTCTTCCTCTTCCTCTCACTCGGCGTTCTGGTCGGTGGTTTTGCGCTGATACCGGCAATTCCATTCAAGGAAGCAGCCATAGTGCTGACCGGATTAAGTCTGATGACTACCATGTTCATCCTGCCTGTAATCTCTGGTCCAATGGCGATGGGGGTGGCTGCTAATGTGGATGAACCGTCTGTGTATTCTATTGACGAACTTGCAGGATTGGATGAACGCGACGGGACCTTCCTCGGTGACGATTTGGTGGCGGGAACCGAATTCCAGGTCTGGATTACCTACAAACAGGCTTACACTCGAAAGAATCCCGACACTGGCGACCCTATCTGGGGATTAGGATTTGAGAAGAATGTCGATGCATTATCTGATACATCAACTGGCAGACGTGGCAAGGAGTTTGTGCAACTCTACTTCTCCATGCTCTCGGTAGACCCTGCACCCGGCCAAGGTGTTCTCATCAATGTGAAACTCATCAACTACACCAACGCCAATGGAATCTCGAGGACAGTACCACAGTGGGCAGACCCTGGCGACCCACATTCACAATTTATTGCGATTGATGAGGACTTCGGAGGTCGTTGGTTGGTGTGGGCTAACGAAGACGATGGAAGTGAAACTATCGAGGTCTACGGCATTCCATACAAATGGCGGTTATATCCACTGATAGCTACTGCAATTGGACTGATACTCGGCGGTGTGGGATTTTGGATGTCGTTCAGGACAAACCGAGGGGGAAGGGGCGAAGATGAGCAACCGGACGAGGACATCGACGGTGCTATCGATGACCTTGACGACCCTGAATATCTCAACTTTGATGATGACGAACTCTTCGATGAGGAGGATGAGGTAGACGAGGAAGATGAACTCAAAGGATTGGATGAAGACCTCGATGATTTGGTCGATGACTTAGAATACCTCGACCTCGATGTCTGAGCGGGGGCTTCACGATGGGCTGTAATCTCAAGGACCTCGCCACACCTCATGAAATCAAATTGAGGGACCTTTCTGGCCAAAGGGTGGCAATTGACACATTCCTTGTCGCCTATCAATTCATCACCACCATCCGAGCGCGTGGTGATGGGCAAGATGGTGGCCCACTACGGGATGGTAAAGGGCGACCTATATCGCATCTGATGGGTTTCCTTGACAGAAGTACCGTAATGGTTGAGAACGGTATTGACCCGGTTTTCGTCTTTGATGGTCGCCCACATCAACTCAAACGAGACACACTGAATCAGCGTAAGGAACGAAGGAAAACTGCTGTGGCAAAATGGGAGGCCGCAGTCGAATCGGAAGATTGGCCGACCGCTCAACGACTTGGAGCGCAGGTGGTGTCTTACACTCCAGAAATGGTTGCTGAAACCCAACAGATGTTCGACCTGCTAGGCATTGCTTGGGTCAAGGCACCAATGGAGGCAGAAGGAGCGGCTTCGGTGCGCTGCCGCAACAAGGAGGTCGCAGCAGTAGCAAGCCAGGATTGGGACGTGCTGCTTTACGGCAGCCCAGTAATGGTGCGCAACCTGATGTCGCATGGGTCTCGCAGTTTTGGACGCAGATTGAGCGCTGAGAAAATCGTACTAGAGGAATTGCTGGAGAAACATGGCATCACCTATGAGCAATTGGTTGACCTTGGAATCATGGTAGGCACTGACTTCCACCCCGGCATCAGAGGAATCGGGCCTAAGACTGGCTTGAAACTGATTCGTGAACATGGCACACTGGAGGCGGTTTGCCAAGAAAAAGACAAGGAGGTCCCGGACAATATCGATGAAATCCGTGCCATCTTCCTCGAGCATCCTATCGGTGATGATGCATTGCCACCATCAGGGATGGCTGATGAAGCAGGACTACGCAAATTCCTGCAAGATGAACGGGGTTTCAGTGACCGGCGTATAGAGCGAGCGCTTGACCGCATGGCCAAAGCCGGCCGTATGCGTAAGGCAGGTCAATCCACATTGCTTGATTTCTGACCAACAAAGCATCAAGACTCGGCTTCATTACAGCGGTGATGTGGAGCAACGCACTTGGCTGGATGTCAATGATGACAGATTCTGGAAGTTGCTATTGGCCGTAGGCCTCGTTCTACATGCCTTAGTTGCATTCAACAGTGAATTGGGCCTCGACTCTCACATCCACGCTGCCTACGTTACCTTGGATAGCGCGGGTGAAGACGGGCTTGACTGGGGTCACACGAGGCCATTGGACCCGCAGGCCAGTGACCCTTCATACAGTCCGGAAAATGGGGACAGATATGCCGTTTGGCACTTGTGGTACACCACCCTTTTCGCGCTGATGGGGCCAAGTGTTGGAGCGCTGAAGGCCGGTGCTTTGGTGCTGAGCGCACTCTCATTGCTTGCAATCGGGCTGATGAGTCGGGATCTATTCGGTGACTCGACTGCGCTCAGAATCGTTGCATTAGTCAGTATTCATCCTACCTTCCTATTCGCATCCGGCCGCGCTTATCCTGAAGAATTGATGTTGGTTGCGATGTGCGCCTTCGTCTATGGTCTAATGCAGATGCATCGCATGAATGCGGCAAAGGGACTGATTCCATTGTTGCTGGGGGCTTGGGTTGGAGTCTCGGTGAAGGGTCTGGATATGTCCATCCTTGTCTGCGCACTCGGTGGTGCACTGTTGGTGCTGATGTTACGGGATATCATCACAGATGTGCGCAAGTCGTTCATTCTCGGATGCTCCTTGGCCATCTCTGCCGGTGTCATCGGCATGTTACTTGCAGATGGAGGCACTCTCGGTGTAGCCTCCGAGGCTCCAGCGAGATACATCTCAGCGGTCGCTATCGCAGTTTTCGATGTGGTCATCGTTTACTCACTATTCGGTATGACATTGTGGCCATTCATCAACAGCAGGCTTGCTGAGGGAGAACAGGATGGAGAGGCATCTGTGATTGCCATGCTCATTGGGTTCTCTACAGTTGGAATAATCCTCTATGTCGCAGCATTGTGGACTCTAGAATCACTGCTATGGGACGCCGACTGGCCATGGGTCACTTGGACACTGGGCAATAATGCCCGATATGCCTCTATGCTGATGGTACCCGCCTTCTGGCTGCTCAGTAGACTGCATGCATCTGCCGGGACCGATAACCTGACAGAGATTGGTGATAGGTCAAAGGTGGTACTAATCGGAATATTGCTGATACTGCCCATTTCACTGCTCACTGCACTTCATGGGCAGACAACTTGGACTGATGAGGCGGCTAACACTTTGGATTCACGTATCACTAATGGCGATGAATTCCTGCTGGTGTCCGATAGTGAATTGGGAATGCATTGGCTATACACCTTCCATCTTCAAATCGATGCTGACGGCTCTCGGGGAGTCACCGGTCACTGGCGTTCTGCTGATTCAAACTGGCTTGAAGAAATGGCTCAGAATCTTGACATCAATAACCGCGGAGATATCTCTGATGTAGAGTGGATTGTCCTCGCCCCCGAAGTTGAGGTGCCAGAAACATTGGATTGCTCGATCTCGGGCGAGGCCCCTTGGATGAATGGCGGCGGAACCTGGAGAATATGCTCAGGTCCGTGAACCCTTTGTGAAACGAGAAAAGTCCCCCGCCCGAGCCAAAACTCGGACGAGGGCACATTGTTGCTGAAGTGAACTTCAGTCGTTCTTGTCGGCCTGAACCTGCACGCGCACGTCCTGTGCCGAGCCCTTCACGGACTGCATCGCCTTGCGGACACGGGTGCCAGCGGCGGAGTTGCCCCGGTCGTGCTTTGCAGCATCACCTAGGGCGTCGTTCAGCGTATCAATCATCGTTTGGACCATTCCTTCTACGGACATAGAGCAGCCGCCTCGCTTGAACGCTTTTATTCATTGCCGATGAGAGATTGGCTGTAATATCTGCTTATTTGGCACTGAAAACGCACCACAATAGTCGCTCAGTCGACTGTTTCCTCGTCATCTCCAACCAACTCTGCGGGAGGTAGTGCCTCAAGACCAATAGTAAGGTGAGTAAGGCCCGCGGCAGTCACTCGCCAACGCTTACGAAAACCTTCCCTCATCGCTACTACGAAACCCCTTGATTCAAGGGCAGTCAAGTGGTAGGAAACCGATTGCTGGCTGCAATCCAATTCAGAGGCCAACTCACCCTGCGTGAGCGGACCCCGCGTGGCGGAGGCCTTTGGAGCACGGGCAAGCCGGTCGAGCAGTTCAATCTGTAGAGGGGCAGGCGCGTGTATTGATGGAGGGACTGGTAAACTCTCTTCATCAAACAACTTAGAAATGGCATTGGTATGGAATCTGAGAAATCGTCCATCACGCCTCGACCAAATCTTCCCACCAGATTCTAGAACCCGCAAGTGCAGGGCAGCTTGGTTGTTACCAAGGCCGAGCGCGCGGATGATGGAAGCGAGGTGACAACCCTGATTCTCAGCGATGTAGGATTCGATGTGAGTCCGGATTTGGTCTCCTGCGGGGCGCGTGCTCAATCGTATCCCCGACCGGGGCTTTGGCTCCGACACTTCAACCCTACAGGCCTACGATAAACGCGATATCACGGGGCGGACCCAATCCACCAACCCGTAGGGTTGGTGGGGGTCTGTTCAGTCATCCAAGACGGAATTACTGGGTGCGGACGAACGAGTTGTCCGCCTGCATTGCCCATGCAGTTCCATTGGGTGCGAGGTAAACTGTCTCGCCTCCCTCACCAGTGACGTAGTTCCCACCTGCGGGCAGGTGCGTGTAGTCAGGTGCGGTCTCAGCGCCAGCAGATGCGGCCATTGCAGGTTGTGGTGCGCCGGGTGCAGTGAAGGATGCCTCGGCACCCCACTCGACAACTGACTCAGGTGCTCGACTGCCTCCAAGTAACATCAGCGATAGGATTACTGCCAACACAACGAGAATCACAACTACAACGACTGCGCCGATTATCAATCCCATCGAACTGCCACCCTTACTAGAGGTTTCATCATCAGATCCGCTGCCAGTATTGTCGTCGTTGTTGTCTCCTCCATCGGTTGTTCCACCATCGATTTGCTCAGTGGTAGCATCGAACATAATCCAACTCGATTCGCGGTCGAAGCCGTTTGAATCAATAGCGGTTACAACTATCTTCAACTGGTCATACATCTGCAGACCAGAAGGACCGCTGATGATCTCTGTATCGAAGTTCTGACCGATCATCAGTTGCGCTCCAGTCGGCGCCTCCGCTCCGAAATCATTGCAGATACCAGTCTCGGTATTGCAGATTTGCCACTCAATGCGAATATCACTGAGTTGCAAGTCACTGAGTTGAACGATGTAGACATTGGGAGTGTCACCGATGTACAAGTTAACAACAGCGACGTCAAGATCGCCGTTGCTGCCATCGGTGCTCCAGGCAAGCGGTAGTGCATCTACCACTTCGACCATCAATGACCACACGCCACTGTCGCCGTGGGCGTCGGTAGCGGTGATGTACACATTCTGTTCACCTACAATCTCCCAGTGCAGCATCAGAATACCGCTGATTGGGTTGTATTGTGCAGCGCCAGCGGGGCTAGCCTGAACAGTGGTCCAAATCTCATCATCAGGGTCATCAACGTCGGACAATAGTACACCAAGGTTGATTTCAAGAGTGTCATCGGTCTGTACCATCAGTCCAGCAAGGTCAGTAGCATCCAAGCGAGGTGCATCGTTGATATTCTGCACGTGCACGTGAACCTCTGTGTCGGAGGCGTGCAAGCCGTCATCGGCTCGCAGAGTCAATACTACACTGCCGAATGCATCGTCATCTAGTGCATTCACGCTCAGGCTCTGACCAAATATGTCAGCACTGACGATGTTAGCAGGCTCCATTGAGACGACACTCAACGATAGGCCAGACACAGATACAGGGGTTCCGTCCTCATCAGTGTCGGTTAGGAACTGAGTCAGTTGGATTGTGACCCCCATGCCCTCATCAAAGGACTGGGCGGGAATACTCTGCCAGCGAGGCTGACCGTTCTCAATCACGTTGAATCTCAGCATACCTGTGTTGGTGTCCTCTCCGTCGTTCATGCTGACTGTAATTCCCTGAGGCAGCGGGTTACCCATAGCGTCCCATTGCAGGGTATCAAAGTGAACCTCGATTTCCTCATCTGCCGCATACCATGCGATGAAAGATGGGTCGTTGCTGGTGATGCTGAGTTGGCTGATATCAGTCTCAGCGTCGCAAATCAAACCATTCAAGCTGACCCTTTCGTTGGTCTCAACCTTGACGGTTGGGATACCAGTATACTCATCACAACTGTCCGGAACAGCGTCAGGGTTGCTTGGGTCAATGACGAAGGGTAGGCCGTTAAGTAACTCAAAAGCCTCATTCATTGAAGTCCATTCTCCGACTTGACTGCGTGCGTCTGTAAAGCGCAGGCGCGCGTCGTAGTCACCACTACTAGCGGTATTGACTGGAGTCACTGTAAACACGTAGCGCTCATTCGGAGTACCAGCAGCAATCAGTTGCTCACCACCGCTAACCCAACTTGATGACCAGATGCCTGAGCCAGTCGGACTGACTTCAAGTTCAGGGGTCATTGTCAACATCGTGTCGACGTTGTCGTTACTCATACCGGTAGCATCGAAATCCAGAGACCCGCCACGTGGCAGTGTAGTCATACCATCGGCAATCGGTGTGTGCGCTGATGGGGTGAAGTCGTGCTGTGCGTATCCGATGTGGAGGTTGTTTCCACCATTTCCATCGTCGGTCAAGCCAGAGATGACTGCCTTGAACATCGAGTTACCATTGGGCACCATCTGGATGCTTGAGGTCTCAAAGGATGCAGTGAAGGTCTGCATCGACCCGGCACCGCTGGCGTCGAGGCTGTTCAGATAAATGCTGTCTATCAGCACATCGTTACCTCCATCCATCCAATACAGAGAGATTGTACCTCCATCGGTGTACTCATCCGCGCCCTTGTTCTTGACGGTCACCTCAAGGTCGAGGGTGTCACCAGTAAGGAAGCCGGGCAGACCATCCTGATTGGTCACCACCACATCCTCAGCAGAGACATCGATTAGAGGAGCCATGCTTGAATCCGCAGCGGTGAACACGTCGAAGTCGCCGTTGCTGGTGCTCCAGCCACTGTATAGTGCACCGACGGTGAGCATGTTGCTCGCCCCGTTTGCTACCAAGCCGTTAGGAACAGTCCACGATGCGCTGGCAGTTCCGCTTGCTAGCGAGATAGTCTCGAATCCAGTTCCTCCGCCCACGTTACCGGAGTTGCTGACGTATGCACCGCCATTGAGCAGCCATGCTTCCCAGCAATGGCCTCCCTTGGTTCCGTCTGTATACGCGTGCGAATTGCATACATTCTCGGTGACTGCGGCGTATAGAGTGTAACTCGACAATGGTGCGCTGCCGGCACCAACGTAACTCACTGTAATGGTGATATCACTGGTCCCGTCCCCATTGTCGGACTGACCAACATTTAGTGTATAGTCGCCAACAGTGCTGTGAGTGCCCCCGCCGCTGCTGAAGGGTGTATCCCAGCAAACGTTGGTTCCGCAACCAGATTTGAAGTAAGTCGTGTCTATCCTATTTCCATTCGAGTCACAACAGTCACCATCGTCATCACCGAATGAGGTCTTGGGTGCGCCACCACTCTGCTGCAGATGACTGACTGCAAGAATCGGGTTTATATTGCCCGACTCAGCGTCAGCGGTGTTGCCGTAACTGGCCGAGTGTAGTGACACGTAAGTGTAGGTTGCTGGCCAGTCAACCTTCAGTTTCTTGTGGGCTGGGGAGCCGTAGCTCATGCAAAATCCACAGTTGTCAGAAGTGATGTATTGGGCGAATACCATATGGCCCGGGTCAGTTGCAAACATCGGCTCGCTGACTTTGAGCAACTCAGTTTCTTTCATTTCCTCACCGAAGTCCATGGCGGCCAGAAGGCTTGCCAAAATCATCAGCACGGTCATCGTTATTGCGGGTATTGAGCGTGGGCTCATAGCCGCCCGACACTAATGCCTTCATTATCAATGAAGTGGGGGGTTGAATTGGTAGAGTTTTACCGTATTTCCCCCTTTACATGAATTTTCGAACGCTTGCGCGCGCTCGCGGAGGAGGAGGTCCGTAGAGGTGCGGGTAGTTCTGCTCACATCATGCGGGAGACGATTATCTCGGTCTGCTCACCGCTAAGACCGAGTTCACGATAGGCAAGTGGTCCACCCTCATCGAGTACCGGTTCCTGCTCCTCAAGCGTCAGCCGTGAATTGGTCTGGAAGAAGACGCCCGTGTGGATAACATCGCCCCAAACCATCGCCTTCTCAATACCTGCCTTCCAGTCTCTTGAATCATGCTCGATGTCCTCGAGTGGCTGAACTCGCGGCTTGAAGAATTGGTAGGTGTTGACCTTGTTGAAAGTCACACACGGACTGAACACATCGAGCAGGGCGAAGCCCTTGTGCTCGATACCCTCCTTGATCAACCTGACCAACTGCTTGATGTTGCCAGTGTAACCTCTTGCCACCCATGTCGCGCCCGAGGTGATTGCACTTGCAATCGGATTAATCGGCAACTCAACGCTGCCATGCGGGGTGCTCTTGGTCTTCATGCCTACCTCACTGGTAGGAGAAACCTGACCGGTTGTGAGACCGTAAATCTGGTTGTCCATCACCAGATACAGAATGTTGAGGTTGCGCCGGCTGGTATGGGTGAAGTGGTTGCCGCCGATACCGTAGCCATCTCCATCTCCTCCTGTGGCGATGACCGTCATCTCGTGGTTGGCGAGTTTAGCCCCTGAAGCGTGGGGTAGCGACCGACCGTGCAGGGTGTGCATCCCGTAGGATTTGAAAAAGCCCGGAAGGTTAGACGAGCACCCGATGCCGCTGATGGTTAGAATCTCATGCGGTTGTAGGCCTAGCTCGGAAACCGCTCGCTGTAGGCCGCTAAGTACACCGAAGTCGCCGCAGCCGGGGCACCAATCAGGGTCAACCTTGCCCTTGAAATCCTTCGCTGTCAATGTTAGTTGTGTATTCGTATCAGCCATCCATTCACCTCCTTAAACAATAATCTCCTCATATGGTACAGACAGAGTCTCGTCACCCTTGAGTTGCTCCTGAACCGCGGCCACGACGTGATGCGGCTTGAACGGCTCGCCGTCATACTTGCGAATGTGACCGTCTACCGTGAAGCCGGTCTCACCTCGCAGATAGCGGTGGAACAAACCAGAGTAGTTGTTCTCAATGATGATGGTGCGCTTGCATGATGACAGCAGTTCAGTCGCCTCATCAGCATGGAATGGAACTAGCCACTTGAAGTGCAGATGATTGACGACGACGCCTGCTGTCGCAAGTTGTTCGATAGCCTCCTGAACAACACCGGCGGTCGAGCCCCAACCTACCAAAGTCACCTCAGCATCTGGGTCTCCAACAATGACCGGGGGCGGCAAATCCGCCAACAGACCGTCCATCTTGCGCTGTCGCTTCTCCATCATTGCCCTACGCTTGTGCGGGTGGGTGAACTCATCGCTGATGAGCACGCCGTCGGGCATATGCTCATCGCTAGCGACCACGTGCTCATAGCCGGGAATCCCGGGTAGAGCGCGGGGGGAAAT
>CAUZSM010000032.1:0-15209 GCA_963582685.1 Candidatus Thalassarchaeaceae archaeon
ACCACAGTATGCACAATGCTCCATCATGTCTGGAATAGTAGCACCACATGCATCGCAATCGTGGAATGATGACCTTCCGCCTGTGAGGTCAAATTCACAGTAGGGACATGCTGCTTCATCACCCTCGATTTCACCTTCGCAGGCAGGACAAATTTCGTATGTTTCTCGCTCGGCATCAGCCAGTCCGCGTCGAGTCAAGATTACTGCTGCCACCAAAGCAACAATCGCGCCTAATGCACCCAAAGTCATCAAAGCGATTGCAAGAGGAGTATTCAGTCCTGCAATAGTATTCTGGTCGTTGTCACGCAACTCTACTTCCCATGTCTGGGTGAACGTAGGAGCAGTCGCACCCTGAGTAACCAGTGAGAGTTCAAGGGTGCCTACTCCACTCGGTAATATTTGGCAGCGCAGCGTCTGCCGCTGGCCTTGCTCAGTGAATGTCAGTTTAACCTCGTCGTGTAGGACACCTCTGCTACTCTCTACGCAGGCTATCGTCTCAGAGCCAATACCTCGGTCTGCGATTACCTCAATGGTGTATACATAGTCAAAATCGTTGTACAGCGGCAAACCGGGCTCCCAATTTTCACTTTCTTGAATATATCGCAACTCCAAAGCTGAGGTCAAACTAACCGTGCCTGTTGCTGTGTTGTCAATGGTCAGGCGGTCGTAAGAGCCAACAGCCATATTCCAAGACGCTGTGAATTCAACGTCACGATCAACCACACCTTGAACCAGAGCATCGAAGGACGCTGTCAGGGTTCCCTGAGTGGCTGAAGAGGCAGGTGGAATATGTATTAGCCGAGAATCGAGATGGGTGCCGTCAAATGTGGCGGTAAGAGTCCCGCTCACCTCGACCATTCCAACATTTTGCAATGTCACGGTGAATGTAACTGATTCACCATTTCCTACCTCGCTGGGAGACGCTGTTGCCGAGGGGCTGACCACTACATTTGGTTCAGCAAAAATAGTGAGTATCAATTGCTCCACATCGTTGAAGGTACTCGACTGTTCAACCTCCTGCTGTGGGTCGATAGCGGCTTCCACTACCACATCACCAGGTGTTGTATCAGGAAGATGGGATGCTTGGATGGTATGACTCCACTCGGCACTCGGCTGGTTTTCGGTGAAGGAAAGTGGAATGGTGACTAGGTCAATCCCTTCGAGCAGCCTGATGGTCATGTTCAAACTGCTTGCGCCAGAGCCACCGTCTCGAACGACCTCGCCTGACAGTGTCCATGGACCGGCCAATCCCGATGTTGTCGATAGGAGGATTCCTTCGCCGTGGTGATAATCTGGGTCACTAATCACGTGTAGTATCACCACATTACGGTTGTCGGCATCAGTGGTCTCAATCACACCGTCACTGCTGTCAGCATTGACTTCAACCTCGACCTCATAATCTCCAGCAACAGGGGCAAGGTCAGTTTGATTGAGCCATACCTGAGTATCAGAAGCCAATGGTGGCACTGAAATCATGTTGCTAGTGCCGGCGAATGTCAACTCAATGTGAGAGGCGCCAGCGTCTGCATGTCCTGAATTCTCAATCTCAATAGCGATTGGAATAACATCATCTTCAAAACTCTCCGCTGGTACACTCAGTGTGGCAACTCGTAGATTAGGAAGGCCATCAACATCGAAAACCTTGTTCTTCAGTACATTGTCCCCACCAAAACTGACTCTGACATAGATGCGATTTTCTCCAAACGGTAGGTTTGTCCAATCCATTTCTATTGTTTCAATGTCGTTAGCATCGATGTCAACAGTGAATGCAGCGCTGGGCGCACCAGCGAAGTATTGATTCTTGTGGAACTCAACATAAACGTCGTCCGCCAACTGATTCACGGTATTCTGCAGTACAACAGAAATCTGAGCAGTTGAGCCTTCAGTCAAAGTAGAAGGTGAGATACTGATGCTATCCTCGCTAATCGCGATTCCACCTGCATCATCCGCAGAGGTGGTGGGAAGAACAGCCAACAGCATCAGAATTAGGATGACGCTGACAAAGGTTGCACCACTACGCCGCCCCATGTATTCAAGAGAGCGTCCGAGGCACTTCAAACCTACTTTTGCCCGGAATCAACTACTTCACAGCCGTATTGTGTCGGAGTTCAGGCTGGAAAGGCTTGAAGGACAAATCGAGTGGTGCACCTACTGGTGCGCATGCTGGACCGACGCCTTGTCATCGCTCTCACCACTATGTTGGTGCTCAGCATGGCTCCGCAGGGATGGCTAGGAGAAACCACGGCAACGCAGGCCCGCGCGGATGAATTGACCTTCAGTGGAGGGCCCAGTGCTGGTCAGGTTATCTCGGGCACATACACTGTAGTGGCATCAAATGTCGCGAATATGTCTTACATCAACATGGAAGTGTGGGATGCCGCCTCTTGGACCGCCATCGCTAACGTCACATCGGCACCATGGCTGACCGCTTGGGATACCACGCAGCACAGCGATGGCGACTACAAGTTGAGAATGAATGGAACATTCGTCAACGCCACCACGACCGGTTGGATTGAAAGCCCCACTTTCACTCTGGACAATACCCCTCCTTCCGGCCTTTCCTTCTCAATCGCCAATGCAATCATCGGTGATGGTTCGTCAACTGTAAACAGAGCATGGTTCAACATCGTAGCAACCGGCTCGCTGACTTTCAGTTGGTCTGCAAGCGATGCACATCTATCACATGCGACACTGACCTCAGTTCCCGGTTCTGGCACACCAGCACAGGATGGTCCCGGAACATTGCTCAATCAGTGGGTTTGGTCCCCCGGTGACATCGGAGAAGGCACATGGACACCCCTACTCACCGTATTCGATGAGGGTGGACTGTCATCACAGACAACGCTGCATATCGGCGTGGACAGAACTGGCCCGACTGTCGGAACCCCGACACTTTCGGAAACTGAGAATGCCTGGACCACCGCCTCAACGCTGATTTTCAGTGGGCTTGGAAGTGGGGCTACTGACGGCAGCGGCAGCGGCATTGACACCTACGCAGTACGCGATAGTGTAAACTTGTGGACTGACATTGGAGCAGGTGGTAGTGGTAGCATGCCGCTGCAACAGGGTATTCGCACAATCCAGTTCAGAGCCACAGACCGAGTGAGCAACATCGGCTCCCCGCTCAATGTTACGATGAAGGTCGACCGGACGGCCCCGGTAATCGGTGGCTGGAATGTCCCGGAACTAACTGACAGCATCACCGGACAGGTGGCAATCAGTGTTTCAGCATCAGACAGTTACTCGGGCATCGATGAAACAGACTCAAGAATTGAATATGGTTTCGACAGCGACGGCGCGGGCGCGATACCAGATATCACCTCATCATGGTTGAACGCAGGATCCGGTACCTCCGTTGACCTCTCCTCATCCATTGATTGGTCGGCCCGCGCAGGTCAGTATCTCTCTCTGCGTGCAGTCCTCGAAGATGATGCAGGTAATTCGGTCACCACACAGGAGTCACACTTCCTCATCCTTCCCGGCCTCGATTTGTTCTGGACGGACACCAGTATCGATAGAATGGTGGTAAGAGCGGGTGTAGAGGGGGCGGTCAGCGTCACCGGCGAATTGGCTACCAATGAGGTCTTCACAAGCCCTGTCACTGTGAAGTTACAGAGTGCACCTGCTGACAGAGACAGCGGAACGGCATGGACTACCCTTGCAACTGTGATTACGGGTTCAGGGGACCTGATTGACCAAACCGAGACACTCACAATCAACATCACATTGCTGACAGCGGGTGAATATGACCTGAGACTTGTCATCGACCCCAACGATGTGATATCTGAGAAAGACGAAGGGAATAACGATGAATTCCTACTCATCAGCGCTGCTGAGCCAATTACAGTCGGTGCAGTCTCAGGACTTTCCCCTGACTCATTGGCAGTGCTGCTGACTGGACTGTTTGTTGGATTCCTCCTACAAAAACGCAAAACTGACTAAGCCGGCGATTTCAAAGGGGGGGCTGCCCGGCATCTCCGTCATGGAGGCTCTAGCGCGCATCCCGATGAACCGCATTGCGGTCCTAATCGGCAGTAAGGGGTCTACCCGTCGCGCCATCGAGAAAGCGAGTGGAGCCAAGTTGAGTATCGACTCTCGTAGCGGTGATGTCTCCTGTGAGTGGGAAGAGGATTTTGACCCGATTAAGCAGTTGAAACTCCCGGGTGTCATCAAAGCCATAGGAAGAGGAATGAATCCAGAGCGGGCAATCCAATTGCTACAGGACGGTCATTTCATCGAATTGATTGACATCAGGGGATATGTTGGCAAGCAGGCTAACCAACAGAGGCGAATTCGGTCTAGAATCATCGGGCGCAACGGACGTATTCGCGAACTGATTGAGGAACATTCAGGGGCAGAGGTTGCCATTTATGGCTCTACCATCGTCATCATCGGCACTGAGGAGGGGGTTCCTTTGGCCTCACAGGCAATCGAGCGACTTCTGCGCGGTGCAGAGCATTCCTCGGTTCTGAAGAATCTTGAGGGTGAACGTCGCAGAAGGCGAATGTCTGCACGCAATCTAGAATCAATACAAACTCGGGAAGATTTCGACCGCTTCGATGCTCTTGTTCCCGGTCTTGCCGCGGCTCGCAGAGCCAAGGAACGCCGACTTCGCTCTTCTCAGGTCGACCCAGATGATGCAGAAGCAGTGGCCGAAATGCTGGAACTCTCAGAAGATGAGGATATCACCTACGAAGAAGAGTGACTCAGTAAAGCACTCTTGCCAGAGAATCTGCAACTTCGATCTCTACGCCTTGCTTCTTAGCCCATTGGACCAGCCGCGTTACATCACGAACCAAGAATTTGTCCGCATTCGGATGGGCATCGGTCACGGCTTGACCGACATCAATCACCCAAGGCTCGCCATCGTGCCACAAGATGTTGTACTCGCTGAAGTCAGCATGCACCAGTTTGGCTTTTTTCCAGCATACCTCAAGGAAGTTGAGCAACTCCTCTGTCACCGCACCAGCATCCTCAATCTCAATATCGCGCAATCTCGGTGAGGGTCCTTCCTCACTTCCAAGATAATCCATGACCAATACGTTACGGAATAACGCGTGTGGTTCGGGAACTCTGAGTCCGTGTTTTGCCAACCTCAACATATTGCGGTGCTCCTTGCGCACCCAGATATTGACCAATTCTCGATGGCGACGGCGTAGTCCACCGAATCTTGGGTCACCCTCAATATACTGCATCAGTCCCTTGAATACCGCATTGCTGGTGTGGAAAATCTTGACTGCAGCAACTCCATTCACAGTGGTGGCGTGGAATACGTGAGCCTCTTTTCCTCGCGCGATTGGCCAGTCGATGGTGTCGATGTGGCCTTGCTGCATCAATTTGTACACGGCGAGCAAGGTGGATTGGTCGAAAACTTGGTCGAAAACGCGGCGGTCGACCCACTCATACAGTCCCTTGCCAAGAACACCTTCGAGGCGATGCTCGATTTCGCTGAACATATGCTTGAATCGCTTTTCCTTCATCCACTTCCATTGACCATCCTTATCCTCCAGGTTATGGTGAAATTCAGGTGAGTCCTTTTCTTCCGGCCAATCCGCATCTGCGTACTTATTGACAGGTTCAGCATCCAGATCCATTGCTGCCTTATCGGAATCTGCAATTTGCTCATCCAACATGTCGATCCATTCTCGTTTCTTGCCATCACGGCGAGATTTTCGCCTACGAGCGATGTGAAAACCTCCTCAAGCCGGACCGAACAAACTGTCAATGTCATCGTCATCAACGGCTGCAGTTATTGGTTCAGGCAATGATTCAGCAGCGGCTTCTTGCTGTGCTGATTCGGAGTCTTCTTCAGTGGGCTCCTCTGCATCCTCACTGGTATCATCCTCGACGGCTTCTTCGGGTTCTTCTACCGCTTCTTCGACAACTTCTGCAGGTGATTCATCGACACCATCGCCAAAGATGCCAGCATCGTCGTAGTCATCCCACGACTCCTTGCCACTGCCAAATACATCTACAATTTCAGGAAGTACTCCCTTCCTTGAAAGATAAAGGGACTGGGTCTTGGTATAACGTCGCTTCACATCCGCCTTAGCGTCTTGAAAATCCCATGGCTGTATGATGATGAGGTCACCCTCACGCACCCACTGTCGACGGCGCATCTTGCCAGGAATTCGAGCTAGTCGACTCTCTCCATCAGCGCAGACAACTCGCACCTTGCGCCCTCCTAGAATCTGGTCTGCAATCGCGAACATCTCATTGATTCGTTCGTTAGGTGTTGGGACTCGAATCTTGTCGCTGCTACCCTGCTCTAGACGAGCCAGAAGCTCCTCATCAACAGTCTCCTCACGTCGACGTCCCATGGTGTTCAGCCTCGCCGACCCGCCGACCCTACATAAAGCAGCGTCCACTCAAGGCATTAGCGCTGACGCTGCGTTTCCTGCCAATGTAAGCAGCCCATCAGCGAGCTCGCCAAATCCGAATACTATCGCACCGATTGTGCACAGCATTATGGCCATTCTAAGCAACGGAGCGCGGGCAAGACGAACGTTGCGATCACTGTCCTCAAAGAACATCACAACCCCTATTCGCAGGTAGTAAAACAGGCTGAAAGCACTGTTGATGAAAATCAGAATGGCCAGCCAGAATACCCACGATAGAGTACCGGTCAAGTCACTGAGGCTGGCACTGGAGACATCGCCGATGGTGGACGAGATGATTCCGTTGACCATCAACAGTTTCGAGAGGAATCCAGACAATGGTGGAACTCCAGCGAGCGCGAGCATGAATATGAACATCGAGATGGCAATCAGTGGGTCACGGCGGGCAAGGCCGTTGAAATGAGCAAGGTCGTGCCCACGACCCTCGATTTCAAGCAGGCTGATTACGAGGAAGGCACCGAGTTTGAAGGTGACAAGCACAGCGAGGTGGAAGATGACGGCAGTTGTCAGAAGGGTGGCAGCATCGCCGGTGCCGATGGCCCCGATCGCTGCTATTCCCGCCAATACATAACCCGCGTGAGCGACACTGGAGTAGGCGAGCATTCGCTTCGGATTCTTACTGCCCAGAGCAGCGACGTTGCCCCAAGTCATGGTGATGGCCGCAATAATTCCCAGTAGCACGAGCCATTCGCTCTCTCCGTCGCCAAGTGTCACCCCGATGAGGACACGCATCAGCGCAAGGAAACCCATCGCCTTGCCGGCGGTAGCGAGCACACCGGCGACTGGGCCGGGAGCACCCGCATATGCATCAGGTGCGGCGAAGTGGAATGGTACCGCACTGACCTTGAAAGCGAAGGAAGCAAGCATCAGACCTAGGCCAATGAGCGGGAGGGCCTCTGGTGATTCCATCGCAGCCCATGATTCTGCTAAACCAACCTGTCCTGTGATGGAGAGGTCACCATTCCAGATGTAGAGCAGTGATAGTCCGTAGAGACCTATTGCGCTGCTCACACTTCCAACGATGAAGTACTTGACACCGGCTTCAGTGCCCGCCTTTGTTTCCTTCAAGAAAGCCACGAGCACGTATGAGGCAAGGCTGGCAAGTTCGAGGCCGACAAACATCACGAATAGGTTGACCGACAGGGCGACAACCGACATCCCGAAGGCGACCATCAGCACTAGTAGGTAGAAGTCCACCTGTCGGCGGTTGTCGAGCAACTTCTGCAAGCGTCGCTCCTCGACAATGTCATCCTGCTGCACTCTGGTGGGCAGGCTAGATATTGGGGTAGCAGGCAGCCGGTTGAAACCGGCAGCAACCGCTAGCAACAGTGCTGCATAGAATATCATCTCGAATAGTCGGCTGAACGAATCGACGCGGAGCAGGTGTTGGTGGTCAACATTACAGGAAGTGAATACTGCGCCATTACCATCGATGCACGCCATGTTCATGCCGACGCTCGGGTCAATCATCTGTGACATCATTGCAGTGACAAACGAGGCAATCAGAGTCACAGCAGCAATGCCGGCGGGTAGGCGAGGGTCACTGGTGAAGGAGAGCCGTTTGCCACCGAATAAGAACGGGATACGAATGCTGGTGCCCGGAATCGGCAAACGGAACGAGCCATCACCGAGGTTGGGGACGATTGCCATCGCCACGATACCGAGAAGCAGAATCCACTCCGGCATTAGCGCACTAGCCATCTCAGGACCACTGAACAGCGTACCCAAACTCATGGCTCAACCCCCAGTGAATTCATCACATCGACAAAGGTCGTAGCGACCAAATCAGACGACCAGCCCGACATCATGTCGAAGAAAATGAACGGTAGGATACCGAAGACCACTGCCATGATTCCGAGGGTCATCATGCCGACGTTTTCATGCCAAGTGAGGTCGCTTGGCTCATCATCTCCCATCGTTGGTGGTAACTGAGCCTCTCCATCGCCTTCGAAGATGGTCCGCTGCATGCTCCAAATGTAGTAGGCGGCGGTGATGATTAGGGTAAGAGCAGGTAGCAGAACCAGCCAACCGAAAGTCATCCAGAATGCGATGAGTATCGCCACCTCGGCGACGAAGCCAGCCATCAGCGGCAAGCCGAGGCTGCCCATCCAGCCGACCATCATGTGCGCGGACATCCACGGGCTGTGATGCGCAAGCCCGCGCATACTGCCAATCTCCAGCGTGTGGTAGTGGTGCTTGAAAGCGCCAGCCACCGCGAAAAGAAGCGGTGAGATGATTCCGTGCGCGAACATCATGAAGATCGCGCCAGCTATTCCGAGTGGCTGTAACGTCGCCACACCGAGGAAAATCACACCCATGTGCGACACCGAAGAATAGGCGACCAGCCGTTTGAGGTTGGTTTGTCCCAGACACACCCACGAAGCATAGACCAGACTTACCATTCCGAGCAGAACCAACAGCCACTGATATTCGATGATTGACTCAGGGAATAAGGCCACAGACAGTCGAATGAATCCGTAAGCACCCATCTTCAGCATCACGCCCGCCAGCAGCATAGAGCCGGCTGTAGGCGCCTCCACGTGTGCATCGGGCAACCAAGTGTGAACAGGCACGCTGGGCATCTTGGTTGCAAATCCAATCAGCAATAGCAAGAAGACAAGAGATTGCATTCCTCCTGTGATGAACGAGGAATCGGCCACCTGTTCATTCATCAACACGAGGTCGAATGAATTGCCAGTCAGGTTGCCACCCCATGCTGGGACCGGGTTATGGAAATACATCACAAGGATGCCTGCGAGCATGAATACGCTGGCGGCAAATGTGTAGATGAAGAACTTCTGTGCAGCATAGCGACGGTCTTCACCTCCCCACATCAGGATGAGGAAGAACATCGGAATCAAACTCAGTTCCCAGAATACGTAGAACATGAACAAGTCAAGACTGACGAAGACGCCGATGAGTGCGCCTTCCATCATCAAAATCAAACTGTGGAAGTAGGCTCCCTTCTTTTCGTTCCAATCGACGAGCATTGAGATGGGAATCAGCAAGGTCGTGAGCCACACCATCGGATAGGAAAGTGCATCGATACCAACATGCCATGATACACCTATGCTGGAGATTACCGCACAGCCGCCGGTACGCAGAACACCTTGGTCACAGTTGTCGTAGAGGTAGTCATGCCAACCAAGGCCCGACCAGCCTTCCAGCCCCGCTAGGTCTACGCTGAACGACTCGAGGCCAATCAGGGTGGCGAGTGCGAACATCAGCAGCGCGATTCCGAGATTGATGTGTCGAATCCATCTGGAAAGGTCAGCCTGACGGTCCTCGGATGCAGCCCAATGTACAAGCATCAACAGCAAGGATGCACAAAACGGGAATAACACGAGAATAGTGAGCGGGTTACCAATCATCTCCATCATATCCATTCAGGCCATCCCCCAGAGAAGTGCGAAGATGCACAGAGCACCGACAGCAGCCATCAGAATGTAATCACGAGCGGAACCAGTAGTCATCAGCCGAATCCACGAAGAGGAGGCCTGACTACCCGATTCAATGCCCTTGATGACGCCATCAATGCCGCTCTTGTCGAACCAAGCTAACAGGTTCCCGAGCGGCACGACAGTTCGAGCAATCACCCACTCATACAAATCGTCAATGTAGAGGCGGTTGTGTAGAGCGACGGCGAATCCTGACTTGGCTATCTCGTCGACATTGGTGCGTCCAACGCTGCCTGATATCTGCACCAGCCAACCAACGAAGGGGTTGGCTTCCTCGCCCGCGGCAAGTCTACCACCGTGGATACGGGCTGCCAAGAATGGGCCAAGAATGGCTGAGATTACTATTGCAGTCCAGCCAACGGCCAACAGAGTGGATTCATGTGGCAGGAAAGTGTGCTCAAGCACATGGACGACTTGTTCTGCGAGTCCATGACTCTCGATACCATGCATCAACTGCTCGCCCTCACCAAGCCACTCTGGGAAGTTCAGCACTGCAAAGATCGCTCCGGTGAAAGCGGTGACCAGCGAAAGAGTGACCAACGGGGTTTTGATCCAATGAGTATCTTCTCCAACGTGCTCAGCAACATCGGTCTTCGGCTTGCCAGCGAAGGTCATGAACCACATTCGTGACATGTAGAATCCGGTCATACCTGCGGTAGCAAGCAACAGCAACGCTGGAACCAACATCGCGCCACCATCTTGCGAAATGGCCGCGTGCCAAGCCTGACCGATGATGCCCTCCTTCGACCAGAAGCCACCGATGAGCGGGATGCCGATGATTGACATCGAGCCTAACATCATGGCTACACTGGTCACTGGCATCTTCGATGCTAAACCACCCATATTGCGCATATCCTGCGCATCGAAATGGTCGTCGTCTCCACCTCCATGCTCCCCATGCGCTTGGTGATGCGCGTGATGCATCTCATGTATGACCGAACCAGAAGCCATGAACAGCATTCCTTTCGCCATTGCGTGATTGAATAGGTGGAATAGAGCAGCACCGAAGGCAAGAGCAGCGAATTCTGGGTGGCCGGAATTAGCGAACCAACAAGCAGCTCCCAATCCGGCGAAGATGTAAGCCAGTTGGCTCATCGTCGAGTAGGCGAGAACTCTCTTGATATCATTCGCAACCAAAGCGATTGCTGCCGCCATGATAGCGGTGATACCTCCAATCCAGGTGATTAGCAGCGCCACATCGGAGAAGTCACCCTCAAATCCAGATGCACCGAAGAACGGGAACATGCGAGCGACCAGATACAGTCCTGCATTCACCATGGTCGCTGCGTGGATGAGAGCAGACACAGGGGTCGGGCCTTCCATAGCATCGGGCAGCCACACGTGTAGTGGGAATTGAGCCGACTTGCCTACCGCTCCAATGAACAGCATAATCAGAGCGAGACGCAGCCTTTCTGGGTCAACCGTATCGATAATGGCGGGGTCAAAGATGACCTCAAACGAGAGGCTGTTGTACAAGTCGTAGATGATGAGCAGTCCAACCATCAGGAAAACGTCACCAACGCGTGTGGTCATGAACGCCTTCTTGGCTGCTGCTACAGCACTGGGCTTCTCCCAATAGAATCCGATGAGCAGGTAGGAACACAGGCCCATTATCTCCCAGAAAATGAACAACCACAGGAAATTGTCGGCCAATACCATGCCAAACATACCACACGAAAACAGCAGGAATTCTGCGAAGAAGCGGTGGTTGCGGTCCTCGTTCACTGCATCAGTAGTCATGTAACCGATTGCGAACCAACCGATGAGGAAGCAGAGGAATGCGGCGACGAATAGCAGCATCAGGGTCAGCGCATCCACATAGATTCCGAAGCCGATGGTGAATCCAAGTTTGTCAGAACCAATCAATTCCCATGATACACCATCGTGAGCGAGGATGTCGAAATTCAACCAAGCGAAGGAAGCAATGTCACTGTCCTGTGCACCAAAATTACCGTGTTCACCGAGGAACTGAATAATCAGCCATATCGTCAGACATAGCGAGACTGCAAGCGCTGCAAGAGCGATGATGCCGCCCTCCTTCAGGTGGTTCTTCCACCAGTCAGTCTTCTTCCAAACTTGCCCGATGATGGCGATAGCCGGCCATACAACGAGTGGAATTGCTATAATGAACATTGAGGAATCAATGGCATCCCAGCCTATCTTGTAGCAAATAACCGGGAATAGCAGCATCGCTGCAACAGGCATCATCAGATGCCATTCGGGTTTACTGTGGTCTGCCATTGCTGATTCCTCCTCAATGTTTGAGCATCGTCACATCGTCTAGCGAGATGGTGTCGTGTTGGCTGTATAACGACAGGAAAATCGCTAGTCCAACGGCGACCTCGGCTGCCGCAATGGCGATTGCAATGGCCGTGTAAACCCAGCCGGTCAAGTCGCCGTGATGCACAGCAGCAGCAACGAAATTGAGATTGACAGCGTTAAGCATCAACTCTACCGCCATCAACACGATAATGGCGTTCTTGCGCGAGAATGCGCCAGAAAGTCCTACACAGAATAGGATGGCACCGAGGCCAGCAATCCAGGAAGGTGGAATCATTCCTCCTCACCTCCAATCTCCCACATCAGGTTGATCAGACGCTCATCGCGCACGAGGTAAGCCGCCCCAGCCATCGCCATGGCGAGCAGAGCACCTAGAGCGACTACCGCGAAGGCCCAATCAGTGAGCATGGAAATTGCAAATCTGCCGGTGCAACCGATGTCGTCCTCGTCCTGAGAGTTGTCGCAATCAAGAGGTGCACCGCCTTGCCAAGTATCGGCCGCCATCAACACGGAAAGGAGTACTGCGAGCATGGCAATCAACCCCAACTTGGCGAGATTTCCTACCATCCTCATTCGAAGTCCTCCTCCTGAATCTGGCGTCGTGACAACATGACGCCGAATGCGTAAACCAGCATGACGCTACCAAGATAGACAAGAATCTGAATTGCTGCAAGCATCTCTGCTCCAGCCATCAAGAATACACCTGCGACCGCGAAGAAAGCACCAATCAGGTACAACATCGAATGCGCTACGCGGCGAGCGCGAACGGTCCCTACCGCTCCACCAATAGCAAATATCGACAATAGCAGGAATGAAATCCCTTCTACAGAGCCTAACATATCGCCGATAGGGTCCATGATAAGTGCGGGCAACTCCACTTTCAAGCCCCCTTAGATGCCTTTGCTGCCGCCCGAGCAAGTTTCTTCTGCTCCTGCTCAACTCTCTTGCCCAATTCGATGTCAACACACTCTGCGTGCACCGTTGGGAGAACACGAGTTCTGCTGGCATCCATCCACAATTCCTCGCGGCTGTGTCCAGACATTCCATCATACTCGTTGGTCATGAAGAAAGAGTTGAACGGGCAGGATTCCATACATAGTCCACAGAACATACAACGTCCAAGGTCGATTCTTCCACTGACGATATCGACTTCTGCTCCGACAAGATCACTGGTCGCAACCTCCTCGGTAGCGCCGCTGTCATCCCACCGTACAGTGGCTGTATCTCCTGATAGGTCAAGGATTTCACCGAAGTCAAATTCCTGTGGGGCATCGACGTGTGCGGTTGTGAGGTCAAATGCCTCTGAGACATCTTCACTGCCCTCAATGCGTCGCGCGGTAAGTCCGCCGACCTCCAACTCCACACCGTATCCATGCATATCATCGCCTTCTTCTGGTGTGTAATCGAGGACGTTCACCCGAGTCTCGGTCGTCATGTGTAGGCAGTCGTTAGGACAAATGCGCACACAAGCCTTGCAGGCGGTGCAAGTCTCCCAAATGATGCCGATACGACCGTTGTAGTTGCCCGGAACAAACAACCAGGGCTCCATATCCTCCAGTCGCTCGTAAGGATACATCACAGTAACAGGGCGCTGAAGGTAAGGAACAACGTCTGTGCTCTCCCTATCTGCAGCATAGATGTGAGTAGTACTCTGATGAGCAATCTTGGTCAATTTCTCTCGCTCAGTAGCAGACAGCATCTCTGTGGGCTCGGCATGGTACGGGTCGCCACTGTTGTGTTGCCGAAGGAATCGTGCCTTTCCAATGAATGGGAAAGTACGCAAAGCGGTCTTCATAGTCATCCATAGTGGACGGATAAACAGGTTGCGGAAGTTGGGTGTTGCGTGCTTGTGATATGCCATTTCTCTCTCTCCTTACTCATTGTGTTGTCCTGGACTTGCCACATCAGTTGTTTGTACACTGAACGGGCGCCTGCGGTCCTCCAGAGCCTTTGGGTCCTCATCGAAGGCGAGGATTGTCAGCACTGCAAGAGCGACTGCTGTAATCAGCACGGGTACCAAGATGTGCCACTCCTCGTTGATTCCATCGAAAACCCACAGGCGGAGAACTACTGCGAATGCGAGATTGACAAAACTCAGTGGCAACAACCAGCGCCAGCCGAACTCAAGGATTTGGTCGGTGCGCACTCGATGAAGCGCTGCGCGGAGCCAGACGAAGATGATGAATACGGTCCACGCTTTGAGGAATACCCACGTGATGTGCGGGATGTAGGATATCAACGGTATTGTGTCTTCAAAGGGAGCCTCCCAACCGCCGAGGAAAAAGTGCGCAAATAGTAAGCAGGCAGCGTATACGCGCAAGTATTCGGAAGCAAACATCAGACCCCAGCGCATTCCACCATACTCTGTCCACCAGCCCTCGACAAGTTCAGCCTCTGCTTCGGGCATATCGAAGGGAATGCGCTCGACCTCAGCGACCATAGTCACGATGAATAGGATAGCACCGAGCGGCAGCAGGAACACGTTCCAAGCGCCGGTAGCGGCTTGGAACTCAATGACCTCAACGAGATTGAAGGAGCCGGAAATCACCACAACGGATAGTACTGTGATCAATAGCGGAATCTCGTAGGCAGTGAGTTGGGCTGCGCTGCGGATACCGCCTAGCAGGGTGTACTTGTTGTTGGAAGACCAGCCGGCGAAGAAGACGCCGAGCGGGGCCACTCCAAAAATCGCCATCAAGAATAGAATCGACATTTCGGAGTTGTTGGCCCAGAAGTTTGGTCCAAGCGGGATGAATGTGAACAGCATCACTGTAGTTGCAATGATGATGAATGGTGCAACCTCGTAAACGAGGCGGTCGGCTTTTTCTGGAACCATATGTTCCTTGGTCAGGAACTTCATGCCGTCAGCCAAGTTCTGGAAAAAGCCGGGAAGCAACCACCATATTCCATGATAGGAACGATTGTTGACTCGACTAATCGTCTCCAACTCATGGTCGCTTCCGGCGACGCGGTTCAGCAGGCGCACGATGAATCCAACCGGTACACCGGTGCCAAATGGTAGTTGATTCCACCATTCACCAGCAGTCACTCCACTCTCACCAATCCACAGTGA
>CAUZSM010000033.1:0-15198 GCA_963582685.1 Candidatus Thalassarchaeaceae archaeon
TTGCACAGGAGAGTATCGGCCAGTGCGACGGCAGATGGAGAAGGGGGTCGCGGAAGTCCGTACAATCCCTTCCTGTCGTTGCGGAGGAATTTCCCCTGAGGTGTGATGATGGTTGATTTGGTTGATAGGAACGGACGGAGATGGGCTGTCTCCTACACCAGCGGTGCAGAGGTTTCTCTCTCTACTATCAGCCATGATGATGAAGCAGTCGAAATCGGTGAGGTGCAGATAACCGCTGATGAACGGCCTCAGCGCGCATGGCTTACCATCGATGGAGTCAGCAGACTCGCACATTGTGTCAAGGTGGGTGATGATTGGTGGGTGCATCTGGAGGGGGCCATCCACGTACTTTCTGTAAGTGAGGCTGGGGCGAGCAGCGCTGATACCGGTGGTGGACTTACTGCTCCGATGCCCGGCAAGGTGCTAGAGGTGTTAGTTGAGGAAGGTCGTCGAGTGAAAGCCGGTCAAGACCTCATCGTGCTAGAGGCGATGAAGATGGAACACCGTATTTCAGCAGCAGAACCGGGACTTGTTACGAGCATCAACTTCCAAGCCGGTGAGCAGGTCGAAGCAGGTGATGTTCTCATCGAGATTGAATCCGACGTAGAAGCGGAGTAATTTTCCAATTGGGAAATCAATTTACAAATTGCATTTTTCAAGTATTTTCTTCCCGCCCATATATGGTTGGAGCGCTTTTGGCACTGTTACACGTCCGTCCTCCAATTGGCATTGTTCCATGATTGCAACCAATGCCCTGCTGGTAGCCACTGCGGTGGAGTTCAGTGTGTGAACAGCAGTATTGCCTTCCGGCGTGCGGTATCTCATCCGCAGGCGGTTGGCTTGGTAATCGGTGCAATTCGAGCAGGATACGACTTCTTTGTACTCTCCACGACCGGGCAACCAAGCCTCAAGGTCGTATTTCTTGGCGGCAACTGTACCCATATCGCCGGTGCATATGTTGACCACTTCGTAGTGCAACCCAAGCGAATCCCAGAGGTCAACGCAATTGGTGAGCAACTCCTCGTGAAGTCCCCAGGAATCGTCTGGATGGGAGATGATGATCTGCTCAACCTTGGTGAATTGATGAACACGCCAGATTCCTTTGTCACCTTGACCGTGTGCCCCAACCTCACGTCGGAAGCATGGTGAGACGCCGACAATGCGGATTGGCAGAAGTGTGGGCTCGATGACTTCATCCATGTACATTGCAGTCAGTGGGTGTTCGCTGGTGGCGATGGTGTAGAATCCGTCGGGTTGAACATTGTACATCACTGTCTCGAAATCTGCAAGGTCAGTCACCCCTTCGTAGGCTTCGCGGTTCATCATCACTGGCGGCTGTACGAAGGTGTATCCACGGCCACTGATGAAGTCGACAGCATACTGCTGCAAGGCCAATTCAAGCCTTGCAAGGTCCCCTTTGAGGAAGTAGAACCGGCTGCCTGCTATCTTGGCAGCACGTACCAGATCCACCCAGTTATTCATCTCAAGAAGGTCGTTATGAGTGCGTGGCGAGAAATCGAATGCAGGTTTATCTCCATGCAGACTGTGCTGGGTATTGCCACCCTGTCCCTCTCCTGCCGGCACGCTCTCATGCAGAATGTTAGGTATGCTCATCCTCACCTTGTCACGTTCGGCTTCGTATTCGTCAGCCCCTGTTGCCAGTTCCTCAATCTGTGCCCCAATTGAATCGACCTCAGATTTGATACGAGCGAACTCTGCATCATCTCCAGCCTTCTTTGCCGCAGCGATTCCCCGCGCAGCCTCGTTGCGCTTACGGCGCAATTGGTCAGCGTCGTAGCGAGCCTTTCGCCATGCTTCATCGAGGCGAATGACCTCATCGATGGCATCGTGAGAAAGGCCGCGTTTGTCATGGTCAGCACGAACTATGTCCGCATGTTCACGGAACATGTGAATGTCAAGCATCGGATGCCACCGACTGTTCCGCAGCAACGATACTGCTTCAATCCGACGGATGATGTAGCCCATCAGTAGGCCATCAGAACAGTGTGATGTTGAATTCGAATGCCTTGTATCCTATCAGAATAGATGCGGAAATGATGTAGCCGAGTATACTTCCACCATTCAGTAATGGAAGACCAGCCTGTGGTTTTCCACGCGCAACGTACGTCATTAGAACAAGATAGCCCGCAAGCCCACCGATTGTGGTGAATATTGCGACCCAGAGGGGCGCTGAGATTCCCATTGGCCCAGCATATGCCGGAAGCCAAGTCAGCGCAGAGATTGCCAGCATCCCGGGGAAGATGACATCTCCGAGTCCCATGAACATCGCTTCACCACCAGACTTGACTGGCTTGGGTGGAGGCGGTGCTGAGTCAGCTGCGGCCTTCCAAGCCTCGCTCGCCTCTATTGCAACATCTCCTCCATCGACTTCAGCAGCAGCGATTGGAGCAGGCTCAGGCGCCTCGCTCATCACCTGCTCGCCTTCAGAAATGAACGAGTATCCCTTGTCTTGTGGTGCGACCAGTAAGATAGGGAGTTTCAGCCCAATCATCGTATCTGCAAGTTCCAGCATATGTTTGGAGCGGTAAACAGCCCACGCATCGTAAGCGGCGGCGAGTACCATGAATAGCATAATCAGCCACTCGTCAAATGATACTCCGAGAATAGTGATTACTCCAGCACCGACCAGAATTCCTACTGCATTGACCACATACCATTCGGGATAGCGTATCAGTGCAACCATGAGACCGATTGAGAACAAGATAGCCAATGCGTCCGCGTAGAAGACTCCAGCACCCCTGATGGTAAAGTCCGGTACTACTGGAGCATGTACCCAATGCGCACTCGACCACTCTCCGTTCTGCTCGATTGTTAGTATACTATCAGACCATCCTTCTTCTTCCCACTCAGGGTTGGGCTCGGCTCGCATGGTTAGCAGAACGGGTGCGTTGCCCGGTACTGTCATGGGTCGAGTCATTTCTGCTAGACTGTAGTAAGTGAAAACCCTCAGTTGGTCGCCTTCGACCACCCATAGATCATTGCTGCCACCTGAGCAGCAGTCTGCCAGTATGAGCCCGCGTATCTGCTCATCGAAAGCACCTAATTCATCGAAGCGAATTCCATCGAACGATGTAACCGTTCCATTGCTCGGGATATTCCATCCTGTCACCGAGCCAGCGTGAGTTCCGAGAATCAGAATTGGGTCTACGTCTCCACCGAGTTCAAATCCCGGTGGAGTGCCGATGGTGGCGGCAAGTATTTCTTCTCCAGAGCCGGGAGTGATATCCCAAGTGGTGTTGATGGTGGCTTGTTCACCATGGGCTAGCGCTGCGGTCTTTGGAATAATTACCATACCAGCCCAAGTTTGAGTTACCAACAATAGATGGTCTGAGCCTATTTTCCGAGCGACGAGAATCTTTGATGAATCGAATTCTACCGGCAAGAAGAGGTTCCAGTTCTCGCAGGCGAGGATATTTTCAGGGCCCCATCGGTCAATTGCGACCAAAGTGCTACCAATGATAGCCCAATCTTGTCCTTCCTCAGCACCATGACAGTTCTCCCAATCAGGGTCCGGGTCAGTGTAACGGAATCCGAGGTTACAATCAGTAGTGTGATTGTCGACCTGCTCTCCCGTGTTTGCATCGAGACGCACCCATTGAGTACCCTCACACAGCACCAATACATCTCCCTCGTTGACAATCTGTGCAGGCACGATTTTGCTTTGTTGGTTTTCTTGGTGGGTGATATTGTGCGACCACAGCGTTGTTGCACCGGCGCTTTCACCGATGCCGCCTCCGGCGCGGCCAGCGTTTTGCATCTTCACCAAGGTGCCGTTGGCACACTGTGGCACATCACAATCCACGGCATAGAAGGTATCAGGTGATTCATCGACTTGCAGTACCCATAGGTCTGAAGTTTCTTCATCGGAAAGGTCGAGTGAAGGGCCATCCTCCATCAGTATGTAGTGGAATATTGGAGTCAATGTAAGCAGCAGGGCTGCCCACAACACGAATAGTACCCCTACTCGAATGAACTTCTGCAGCCCCTTTCTTGCCATCCAGATGATGCCTGCGGTGAAAATGAAAATGAAAGCCAGTTCTACGAAAATCCAGCCAGCCTGAGTTGCTCCCTCCGGGCCGAATGCGCGTAGTTCATCAACATCGTAGAATGGCTGAATCCACAATCCGATGCCAATTGTGACAATGAACATCCCCGCCATCATTGTCATTGCTGGTGCTTGGTCGGCGAGTGCCTTGGTCAATGAAGGAGTCTTGGAGGCAGCCTCTGTAGCCTTCTTGGCAGCCTTGTCTGCTCGACGCTGTGCGCCGAAACCCTCCTTGGACATTGGTCGCCCGACCCGCAAAGGCCATTTCAAGGCGACCGTTCACCGGGGGTGCGTAGCGGGGTACTATGAGTGAAGATATACGGGCGTGGCTGGAGAGCCTTCGCAGTCTTGGTATGAGGCCCGGCCTTGAGATTTGTTCCTCTCTGCTCCTGAGGATGGGGCAACCACACAGAGAATTCCCCTCCACACACGTCGCCGGCAGTAATGGCAAAGGGTCCTGCTGTGTAATTCTGGCTAATTCCTACACCCTCAATGGTGTGTGTACTGGATTGTTCACCTCGCCGCATCTGTGTTTTGTTGAGGAAAGAATCCGTGTTGATGGGGTTCCTATCACCTCTGAGGAGTTTGATGCAGCAATGACTGAGGTTCGCGATGCGGCTCTGCAGGAGCCAGAAATGTTGCCGACCTACTTCGAGGCCACTTTCCTAGCAGCCATGGTTGCATTCCGCGAAGCCGGCATAGAAAGAGCGGTGGTAGAGACTGGTTTGGGTGGAAGATTAGACCCAACCATTCTGACAGAGGCCGATTGCTGCATTATCACCGAGATAGCGCTAGAGCATACAGACGTGCTCGGTCATACCCTCGGCGAGATTGCAAAGGAGAAGGCAGCAATAATTCGCAAGGGAGCGGTGGTGGTCGCCCGTTGGTCGTATGATGCTGATGTGCGGGCGGCAATCGAGGAGAAAGTCACAGATGATGACAGAGCGTGGTGGTGGCGTTATGACCGAGATTCATTCATCCAGTTCTCGGTTGCCCACGAAAGTCATCGCCCGATACTGGACAAGGAGATTGATGGTTACATTCCTTATCTCAAAGAGGCAGCCCGCCTTGCCGAAATCTCGCTATTCAGTAAGATGCGCTACAAAAGCAGCAAATTGGTCGAACGGGCGGTGATGCACACACATTGGCCCGGCCGCATGCAATGGATCGAGTATTCCGGTGCAGAGATTCTACTCGATGCTGCGCACAATGCCAGCGGTATGAGTCGCGCTTGTGCGCAAGTAATCGTCGAGATGCAGAATAGTACTGCACCTTCACCGGGTGTTGTCATCATCGGTTGTAGTCCTCAAGAGGATTTGTTCGAGTTTACCCACCCTCTGGTCGAACTTGTGTCAACATGTGATGTGCAACACATCATCGCCACCAAGCCGCTTGGGGGACGCCATACTCCCATACCTCCATCTGAGATAGTGGAAGTGCTTGCAGAGCAGTCTGTGACGGCGAAAGTCGAGATTGTCGACACGCCCGCTGATGCTCTGGTCAAAGCAATGGAATTGGTGAAGGATAGCGGTGCGCCAATCATGGGCATCGGCAGTCTGTACATGGTCGGCAATCTGCTGAAACACCTCGGTCTTGATGACCGTGAATCCATGACGACTCTGAATGCTCCTAAAGATGAGTTTGTTGTTGATAAACGCAACAGATGAGCGCACTTCAGCGTGCGAATGCTCAAACGCCATCACATCTGCCCGAAGGAGGGTGAGCACATGAGTGAGAAGTGGGATGCGCGTTTTCTCGCACTTGCTGCTCATATTTCTGGTTGGAGCAAAGACCCGTCAACTAAGGTTGGATGTGTAGTCGTAGGTGCAGACCGGGAGATTCGCAGTACCGGATTCAATGGATTCCCAAGGGGAATAGAGGACTCCGCTGAACGTCTTGAGGACCGTGAACTGAAATATCCACTAATCTGCCATGCGGAGGAGAATGCCATCATGCACGCCGCACGAGTCGGCGTGCCGGTCAAAGGATGCTCAGTGTACGTCACTTGGCCTCCGTGCACCCGCTGCGCTCGTTCGATGATTCAAGCGGGTGTGAACGAAGTAGTCTATCCAGCAGATAGTGACGTTCCAGAGCGTTGGGTGGATGATTTCACTACTTCTATTTCGATGATGAAAGAAGCTGGTGTGCTTGTTCGTCAGGCTTGAAATGGCTTAGCCGAGGAGTTCCATCAACTCCTTGAGTGACCTATACAGTTCATCGAGAGTACCATTGTTGTCAATGATGAGTTTCGACATTTCTGCGGTCGCATTCAGAGCCTGTCCACTGTCGTCAGCAGCCTCCAGTTCGGCTTGTTCCTGAGCCACAAACTGCTCGTAGTTCTCTGCGTCTCCTGTTCTGCCTCGATTCAGCAATCGCTGCCAACGAGCTTCTCGTTCGGCTTGAACTTCGAGTAGCAGAAAATCCGGCCTTTCTTGCAGTGCTTCGACCTCAGCCGGGGTGCGGATGGAATCGATTGCATAATTTTCATCGACTCCAATTTGAGCGAGCAGCATCTCCGCCAGCACTCCCGCTCCACCTTGCTCACGCAGGGTCCTACCCCCTTGGATGAGGTTTTCACGCGACTCATCAAGACCCTGTTCTGCCAGCCAAACTCGGATGGAATTTGAGCATGAACCAGCCCCGAATCCAATGTCGCGGAACCACTCGACTATCGTGGTCTTACCAGCGGCGTTTCGCCCGGTTAATCCAACTAGCATATGTTCCCCCTCCGTGTGGTGGACTCAGCACCAAAGAGCATTCGCCAATAGCGGTCAGGGCAACCGGAGTTCAGTGCCAGAATCTACGGGTGCGAGCGTATTGGATTTCAGCCTCGTGAATAGCCTTGAACAGGGTTTCATGGTCACCGGCTCGGATGGTCCGGAGGATGCGAATGGCGGTGTTTTCTCCGACTCCTCTCGCCATCAAGCAAAGAATTGCATCATATCCCCGATTCTGAATTAACTCGGCGTTGCGAATCATGCGGTTTTGTGTCTTGACATCATCGCTCTTCACCGCTTCTTTCAGTTCTTCGGATCTACCTTCGCGTAACACGGCCCGCATGGTGGAACCGCATGTGCAGCGGTGCTCAAGTTCGGGGTAGCGAGCTACTCTGAACCGGGATGGGGACTGGCAGCGTAGACAAATGGCGATTGCGCGCTCATTGCGCAGTCTCCCTTCCAGACGCTTGCGTACCTCCGCATTGGACCAATTCGGCAGCAGCATATCGCGTTCAGAACGGGGTGAGAGGCCCAAAGGTCCCGGTGCTGTCATACGAACCTCCACAAGGCCTGCTTGGATCGCCTTCAGAAGGTCAATGGTCCCCTCGACATCCATGCGCTCAGCGAACAATTTGTCCAGCGCTTCATCCATTACCGGGGTGTTTCGGTATCGGTTGGCGATACCGGTCAGATTCACCTTGCGTGGGTCAACACCACGGCGCAGTACTCCGAAGACCTTGCACACGTGCACGAGTCGTGCTCGTAGTTGTCTGCCATTTGGGATAGTGACGCGCATCAAATCAGGCAGGCCTTCGGGTGGAGTCTCTGTCAACCATGTAACGACGTTTGCCGGTTCAAGTCCAGGTACCTGTAGAGTGATGCGGTAAGGGTCGATGAGTAGCCTACCCATTTTACCTTCGATGGTAGAAGCCATCGCTTGTAGGAAGTGACCGAGTGTCTCGTTGATTTGAGAGCCGTGACAGGAATGGATGATGATGGCTTCACGGCGTTTCTCGATGGCTAGTAACCTACCGTCTGGTAGTGAATCCGCTGCTGCTACGTGTTCGGTAATCGCGTCGCCGAGTAGTCGTAGTGAATCGGCCTCGATGGGATAATCATCGATATCGAAATCAAGGTCGCAGCCGGCAACCCACGAGGTCAATGCGCCGGCTTGTTCGCCAGCGAGTCCATCGTCATCCTCCTCAGTGGTTCTTTCATCACCAGCCAGCAGATTACTGACAGCATGTCGCATTGAGCCGACTTCGCGAGCAATTACAGCAGGAACCGGCGGCAATTCCCCACTCCATACCGGAGCGTGTCCCGGGTCTGAAACAGGAGCGACCAACACTTCGCTACGCTCAGGGTCAGCATCTACCATTTCCCAAGTTCTTCCCACCATGACGAATCTTCGTGGTGAGCCATCTTCCTCTGAACCTGAGTCATCGAGTGAGAGTACGAAAGCCTCGTCGACAGAGCCAATGGTTGCGCGGGTGACGGCATCGCGAACGGTGTAGCGTTGCTTGTCAGGAATCATCGATAGATTGTTGATCATGTAGTCGCGCGTTCGCGCAGCAGCGCTGTACCATCCCCCAGCTAGATACTCTGGCACCTGTGCGCGCACAGCAGTTCTCCAAGCATCGAGCGTCCTGTCATTTGTCGTCTCAATTTCCTCAGGTGTCGGCCTCTCATCAGGCACGGTAATTTCATGTGAGGATTCAGATGAGTTGGCTGCCTGAGCGAATGTTCTCCACAAACTCGGAGCCCATTGCAGAGGGTCGTGACCGCTTGGGTCCTCAACCAGTTTAATCAGCCAGCGGTCATCGAGGATTCGTAGCAGTTCAAGGGTTTCCTCGTGAGTCCAATCTGGGAATATCGAGGTGCGCTGTAGTAGAGCGGTCGGGGCTGCAAGAGGGACAATGCCTTCTGCAAGTGTCATCAAAACCAGTTGGTTGACCGCTACGGTGCGGGGTTTGAGCCGCCATCCTACGCCATCCAATTCACCAGCCATTGCTCGGCGGGCGATGACGGATGCTTCTGCCACCTCGTCTGGCTCCCATGCGAGCAGTATGCCTCTTCCGGTTCCACCGAGATGATGCTCAGCCCTGCCTACGCGTTGCAAGAGCCTGTCCACTGCCCTCGGAGATTGAATTTGGTGGACTTGATTAACAGCCCCCACGTCGATGCCTAATTCGAGACTGCTCGTGCATACTAGTGCATGCAATTCTCCTGCCTGCAGTCGTTGTTCCATTTCCTCTCGCATCTCTGCGGACAGGCTACCGTGATGCACGCCGATGTCCAGTCCTGAATCTAGGATGGATAGCCGATGAGCGACCGTCTCAGCGGCGTTTCGACTATTGACGAAGACCAGTGCTGGCGCCTCTTCGCGTAATCTGTTAGCCAGCATACGCAGAGCAGCCATCGCTCTGGGTGATGTAGCCATCTCTATGGCCAGCGCCTCATCGCCTTCATTGGGCATCTGACAGGTTACCCGCACCTCGGTCGCCCTCGGGGCTGGCGCGTTAATGGCCTCACATTTTGGCGAGAGCCAACGTGCGACTTCATCGGGATTGCCAACGGTCGCTGACAGTCCAACTCGCTGGACTCGTCGACCAGCGAGTTCATCGATGCGTTCCAGAGCGATCAGTAACTGAGAGCCTCGCTCGGATGCAGCCAAATCATGCACCTCATCGATGACGACGGCTCGTAGGTTACGCAGATGTTCACGCAGTCGCTTGCCGATTAGGAGAAGTTGGGTAGTTTCTGGAGTGGTGACCAATAGGTGAGGAGGATTCTTCGACTGCTTATTTCGTTCATTTTGAGGGGTATCACCATGCCTCAGTCCAACGTTCAGTCCGGCAGCGGCAGCTACAGACCTAAGTCGCCTGTCAATGTCCCGGTTCAACGCCCGTAGCGGAGTAATCCACAGGATGGACATTGGCTCCCACTGCTTGGATTCCGCTTGTGAGATGAGGGGGAGAGCCGCCGCCTCGGTCTTGCCTGAGCCGGTTGGAGCAACCAATAGCCGGTGTTCGCCGTCGAGCAGGTCAGCAATCGCTGCATCCTGCACTGGAGTAGGCTGCCAGCCAGCGTTGTCAAGATATTCTGTAAGGTTATGTGACAGCAGCGAGAACGAACCTTCCCCAGTCATATTGCTGCCTCTAGTTTCGGCCCCTCAGCCGTTGGCTTTGAACCCGGCGACCGGAGGTCGACATTTCGTCAGTCCAAAATGACTGCATTATGGTCTGACAGCAGAACGATGTGCGAGATGAGAGATTACTCCCAATCGTCCTCGTCGTAGTCGTCATCCTCGTCTTCCCAGTCGTCGTCATCTTCCTCGTACATCAATTCGTCTTCAAGCAGCACACTGCCGGTAGCAACCGAGGTTTTCCAAGTGATGACACCGATGACTGGTAGCACGATGAGAGCGATGATAATCGAAATGACAGTCAACGGATTTCTGCGCCACGCATCCAGCCATCCCAGCCCCCACGCGTAATCTACAGAGACGCCGACGCTCATGCTGTTGCCTTCTTCATCCACTTCAACAACCTCATTTTCGACGTCGACAACGACGGTGATTCTGTCAACGCCTTCCTCTGCTTTCCAAGTGGCAACGATGATGTGTTCTGAGCCAGAAGGCATCAGGGATACTCGTTCGGTTTTGATGATTTTATCGCCGGCGATGAAGACTACAGAGAAGGAGGATTCCGTCATGCCGCCGCTATTTGCTATGGTTGCAGTAACCTCAATCTCCTTGCCTAGTCCAACGACGTCTTTGTCGACAGTCACGCTCTTGACATAGAGTTCAGCGACGGTTGCCCCCAGTCGCACCCAAGCAAGGTCATGGTCACCATCGAGTTCGGCGGGTTCTCTCACTGGGTCGGATTCTGTATTGCCCGACATCGGGAATTCATTGCCTGCCGCATCGTGTCCAGTAACCCAGAACCCGATGCGATAACCGCTGCGCGGTGTGACGACGCCTCCACTGGTAAGGTCGACATCACCAATCCACTCGATACCGTTTTCCAGCACTTGCGTGGCCAGCGGAGAGCGTCCAGCAGCGATGGTTCGCGCTTCATCACGCATCACCCAGTTGACCCACTGCGGGCTTTGGGTAAATGCTGAGCAACGGTCCTCGCCTTCTTCCAGCACGCATTCCTCCCAGCCGTGGAACGCAACAGGTACAGCGGAAAGGTCACTGCGCGCCGAGATGTCAATGACATCAATCGGCTCAATTCTATAATGCACCCTCGGTGGTGTGTGGTCCACCTGTAGTTGCAGGGTTGTTGCCACCGTGTCCCGAGTCATGTCTTCGCCTCTGCCCGGAACATTGCGGATTCCAGTGAGGAAAGTTCGAGTCTCAGCGCTTTGCAGAGTGGGTGCAGCCGACAGTGGTACCTCAATGCTGAATCCACCATCGTTGCCAAGGCTACCATCAGACCAGTATTGCACCCCATCAAAGACCTCGACAGTAATTCCGAGGTTGCCGGGTGCCGGCGCCTGACTACCTTCGTAGACAACGTGTCCCGACCAACGCAACCTGTCGTCGGGCCGGACTGGCGTCGCATCGTCTACCGGCCCAAGCCGTGGCTCTGCGACATCCTCTACCAGATAGGTACTAGCGTCGAGCACGAGGTCGTTCTCGACGCGGAAAGTATGCTCAATGAACTCAAACTTCGTTGGTTCAGCATATCCAAGTTCCTTGTATTCCAGCGCTAAGTCAGATATGTCTTCATCAGGCCAATCCCATGAGAATCGGAAGTTGAATGAGGCCATTATCCAAGGTAGGCCCGTGTCGTTAGTGGTCACCATGGTGTGGCTGCTTGGCTGTAGTTCGATGTATGGCCCCTCAGACCAGAATGACCCGTTTCTTCCAGAGAAGGAGATTTTTTGCTGGTCACGGGTGGGATCCGGGCCTTCGAAGTCGAATATCAGCGAGATATACTCGAAATCAATGACACCGTTAGCATCGACTAGTCCAATGCTGATGGTCTGGTCCACACCAGAGAACACGGAATTGCCATCGGTATGGCCGTACCACGTTACTCCAGTGAACACAGATTGCATGTCCTTGCGGGTTTGGTAGGTGGCAAGGTCGTAGCCAAACCCAGGTCCATCCGGCGATGTGAATGGGTTACCGGCGGGGTCTGTTCCGCTGATGTAGTAGGACACGCGCGCCATGTTGGGGTTGCGCGAATCATCTATGGTACTGGTGAAAATCTTGTGCTCTGCATCGGTCATGTTGGTCAATGTCTTGTTGACATATTCCGCCTCATCAGCTGCACCATTTCGATTGGTGTCATGGTCGGCCTCAACCCAATAATACAATTTCACTTGTTCGGGTGAGCCTACGGCGTCGTCTACGTTGATGACAATTTGCTGTTCATTGCTCGACGCCTCGTAGCCACCCTCCAAAGGCCATGAGTAAACTATGGCCGGAGATGTAGCGTCGATGCGCATTGTTCGACGCCAAGAGTCATTGGTGGGCATCACCTTGGTAGAGTCTCTTTCATTGTAGGTTTGAACTTCGAAAGTGATACCTTCCGGTGCATCGAAGTCAGGAACTTCAACCGAGATGAAGAACGCTCCATCCGGGTTGGATTGGTCTTTCCACGTCGCACCAGAGTAGTCACCCTGGCTATCCTTACGCGCCACGCGCACATCGAACATCGAGTTGAGTGGCGCATCCTCGGTGCCATCGAACCAGATTTGCCCTTGGAAGTGGACCGTTTCACCTGCGGAAACCCAATCGCCGCTCTGTACATCGTTGTTGGTCACCTCACCTTCGACGTCTCGCAGGGCGAGCCAGCCCAGTCCATAGGACTGGTTGACGCGAATTCCCGCAGGCCCGGTTGAGAGGATGACTGGAGTTCTGCCGTTATCATCGGTACAGGATACTCTGAATCCGACATTGTTCTGCTCCGGGAAGTCCGCAGTGATTCTGAATGACCAGTGAATCTCAAAGATGCCATTGCTGTTATTTGTCCAAGTACCGGCTTGATTCGGCATTATCCAGTCTTCTGGGTCGTCATCGACCAGTGAACCATCATCGGTCCAAGTCAATCCCGGTGCGTCAGAACTTGGTGAGGCGATGAAAGATAATTGTGCGCTAGTGATATCCAAAGCGGTATCGCCTATCACGTGTCTAGTCACGACTTCGTATGGAGTATTACGTTCATGCAGCACCATGTCCTCATCGAAGTTAATGTCCAGATTTACCGTCTGCATGGTATACTCGATACTGAAAGAGACAATCTCGACGTATCCTGCTGCTGAAGATTTCAGTGTCAGCGGCACTGTGACGGTACCAGAGCCAGTTCCGGGGATTTCGTTGTTAATCGCATCATCTAGAGTAGAACCACCCGCTAAACCAGAAGATGCAGAGGTAGTACCGATCAGAGTCCCCGTGTAGGACCATTCATTGGTCCCGTCATCTCCGATATCGAGTTTGACATTTTGTGGAGCGTTGCTGTAGGCTGACATATTGAAATCCAATAACGTCGGCGAGAACTGATTATTCGAGCCGGCGTAGAGATAGATGCATAAGGTCAGGTAAGTTGGTGTGCCTGTGAATGAAACTGTTGTTCCGCTTGTGGGAACTGCATGCGTCGAGGTTCCACAAATGCTTGTCCCAGATCTCCAATAAACAGTGACTGATGAGCCACCGGGTGTTGAAGCATTCCACCATACAGTTGCCGCAATAGGCATTGTGCCTGCGAATGAATAGCGATACATCCTCATGTGACCAGAGGATAGGTAGGTTGCAGTGTAAGACAGTCCAACAGAATCGAGAATGGGAGTGACTGAAGTTGTACCGTTCAGCCATGCCTTCCATGCAATTTGGCTGCCAGCGTTGGCGAAGGTCACCACGCTTCCAACGTTTACTCTTTTCCAAGTGGTGCCGCCATCATTTGTCACCATGAACTCGATAGAAGTACCACTTGGCTCCCAAGTGAAGGCCGAACCGAGAGTGAGTTCTGTGATAGTCCTAGCAAGCGTGCTGGTCGATGAAGTGATTGTGGAGGTAACGCTGCTCGGTGTACCCATCCATGTTGCTGCGCTTGCACCGTTAACGTGTACGACGCGTGATTGTGAGGTGCCACAGTAATTGGTGTAGAAGCAGGTAAAGCCGATTTCACCATCATCAATTCTCTCAAGGCCATAGTGTGCGGTGTTCGGGAATAGGATGTCACCCTGATGTACCGGCCACGTAGGTGAGTCGTGGAATATAACGTGCTTGGAGCGCGCATCGCAGTTGGTGGACGACGAATAGGTGCAGAATACGTTGTAGGTGATTCGAGGCATCTCGACATCTAATCCAGCAGGCACTCCCTTGCCGCTTGATATTGTGTTCAGTGTCCAAGACGCCAGAGCAGTGGTTGGTGCGGTGCGGTTCACTCTCCACATGTCGACGACGTAATTCGGACTGCTGTAGTAACTTGAAAGGAGGTACATCTCGCCATCTTGTGGGTCAAAAGCGATACCAGAGGGGTAACGAGTACTACCGCTGCTCGGCATCGTCCAATATTGCTGACATGACCAGATTGCACTAGTTGAGCCACTAGTGATTGACACAGTCCATTTTGCGATATATCGATAGGAGTAAGAAACCGTCCAGACAGTTCCATTGCCATCGCTGGTCGCATCATTCACATAGCCCATCACCGAGGTGGCGCAATTACCGTAGGCAATGCTGGCCAAACCAATGTACGCGTGAGTGCTAGCATTGTAGCGTGCTATTCTGGAAATAGCATTGTGAGATGAGGATGAGTACTCGAGGATGTGATATTCATCGTTCTGCTTGACTAATGGACCAGCGTAGTTCCATGTCCCACCAGTACCCATGGTGATTTCCCGGGCATTGGTTGCTCCAATCAAACCAGCCTCAGCAGATGAGTAGTGTCCACCAGTTGTGTTGAGAGTTCCACCGCTGCTGGCAGATATCTGGTTAGAGTTCTGCAGCGTCCAGTATTGGGTCGTTTGCTGAGGTCGCAGAGACGCTTCGTTATTGTCGACGTCAACACCAGTGCGGTAAGAACCACTGAACCAGGGGATACTCATGCTGCCATCAGCTGTTGCAGGTCCACCAAAGTGGGTATTGGTGGTAGCATTGGCATATTCAGTGGTTGAAGGCTCGCCCTTGATGGTGAACTGAGCAGATGTGACCTCTGCTCCATATGGCAATGTTATGCCAGGAGTGGATGCATCACCGGACTGAGAGAAGGTGTGTGTGAAGTTCGTTGTACCATCGGAAAACTGTGTTTCAATGGTCGCCACGGCCAGTGGAGCCAGCGATGAAACTAGGAATAGCAATATGAGGGTGATTGCACTGCGTCGCATTGGATTTCCCCCCTCCGGCTGACCGTCGGCTGTGCCGACACCGTCCGGTTTTGTCTTTCAACCTTCTCCGTGGTT
>CAUZSM010000034.1:0-14989 GCA_963582685.1 Candidatus Thalassarchaeaceae archaeon
AAGTGGTCAACGGCACCGGACTTAAGATCCGGGGGCAATCGCCTTCGTAGGTTCAAATCCTACTCTCTGCATCAACCAATTCCTCAGGACAGTGTTGATTGTTGGTACTGTGACAACTCGATTAGAACCGAGGTTGATTAACTAGATGAGAATCACTCCAATACGCTGGTTTTCGCACTTTTCCAAACACTCTCAACTTCGACCTTTGGTCGAACTCAACGCGGTAAAGCGTAAATGGGCCGGGCGTCAGGGAGGGGGTGTGGCAGGTCTTTCGATGTCCGACAATTACAGCACGGCTCGTTCCCTACCTCTACTGCTTGTCGGCATCATGATGTTCTCGAGTCTGGTGGCAATTGTTCCTGCGCCTACTGCAGAACTGATGGATGTGGAACAGCGGTTTGATACTGCAGGGCAGGTCAACTACAAACTCTACTTCGCTTCACCCAGTGGTGGCATCCCCGGCGATGGACTGATCACCTCAGAAAGGCCGGATGGTGGTGGGCAAGAGGAGCAATCAGCAACCGATGGCTCCGTTGAATTCGTCACCAATGAAATGCTGTCTGACATCGAAATCTCCGGTGATTCTTCCGGCACTAATAACTATGAATTTCAACTCGCCCTTTTCCTGAAAGCAACAGGTCCGGAAGGCTCGACAGTCGACTGGACCTTTAACATCCTTAACGAGAACTCACACATCGCCAGCGAGTCCGAATCAACAGAGGCCTGTACTCCTTCATTCACAGTTTCCTGTGGTTTCGATGAGCGCCATTTCCAGCCGTCATTCAGTGCAACATCTCACACTATTGATGCTGGTGACCGAATCAAGGTCCTAGTCTCTGCCAGTATGAACTGTGGTGGTGGAGGATTTGGTAACGACTCCAGCGCCCGGTCCTTCCATGATGGCGAATGCGATGCTTGGGTGGCTTTCAACGACATTGATGAATCATCACAGTTTTCAATGTTGGAACTGAACTCAAATCCGGTTGAAGGCTCTCAGGTCAAGGTCCACCGGCCTGATTCAGTTTGGACTGACGATGAAGTCGATGTGTGGTTCCCGAATGACACGCCAGAGAATCGAGTGATGCAGTTCAATCTGAAAGTTCAGGATGCGTTTGGACGAGATGATATCAACACCGTTCGGCTAACCATCCTTGACCCTAATGGTCTCACTGAAGAAAGCCACACCTTCGATGAGAATGAATTGGATTTGGACAATGACCAAACATCATATCGCGCTCAATTCAATTGGTCTTACCCCGTTGGCCTCGACCCCGGTGATTATGACGTGGACTTGGAGATTGTCAATATCCAGGGTAAGACATTCCTGATTGACCACGACCCTGTGAGGCTGAGTGGTTACGGTGTCAGCCTCGCTCACAACCTTGGCCGTTTTGTCGAGTACGTTGCACCGGACCAATCGACCGTCATTCCACTCGAGTTGCGTCACATTGGAGCGGGTGGCAACATGACGGTCGAACTGTCGCTGCTCGGCAGTCTGGGCTCTAACTGGGATGTCATTTGGGACCGAGCAGACCGCACATACTCATTACCGAATGGTGGGCAGTCGATTCATCCGACTTTGGAATTGCGTGCTCCGAGTGATTTGTCTGGCAGCCCAGACCAGATTACCCTACGCGCAGTAGCATACGACGAGGAGGAGGTTCTCGTCCATCAGACCAACTTGCAGTTGGACCTTGAGAAGTTGGACACGTTTGCACCGCCGATGGTCTCGATATGGAATGAGGAGCATACCGAGTACTTCGCAAACTCCAGTCTCAACAACATCGATGAGACCATCCCGCGATACGTTGAGGATGATGTGTTCACGACTTTCTATCTTGAGATATTCAACACGGGATTCGACACAGACCAGTTCCGCATTGACATCCTACAGGATTCAAAGTCAAATGTTCAGTTCTACGACAATGATACCGGCGTGCGCATAGACGAGGATGAGGGTGATGGGACATACCACACCAGCAACCTCGACAGACACACTACACAGGTCATACGTATGCGTGTGAAGCCCTCTGTGAGTAGAGATGACCCCGATGTTGGCATGATTGAACTGGAAATTCTCAGCATCGGAAATTCAACCCAGAAGGCAGTTGTAGCTTTCACCATCCAACGCACCTTCGGCATTCAGGTTGAGGTGGTGTACGATTGTGATGGAATGGTGCCTATCGGGCATATCGTTGCGGAGGACTGCCTTTCAACGTCTGACCATCTTTCGCTTAACATTGATGTCACGAATTCGTTATCCAGTGGTGACCAAGTTACTGATTGGTTGGTGAAAAACCCGGCCTTGCTCGACCGTAACATCGACGATGTGGTTTATCCAGAGGCAAATCCAGTCTACGGGCTGTGGGTCTTCAACATCAAGGACATGAATGGTGATTCTGTGCCGATGGTGCAATTGGCTCCGGAAGATTCCATAACCTTGGACATGGAGATTTTCCTCACCCATCAAGTCGCAGAAGGTAATCACACGATTTACCTGCGGATAATTGAGGATATTCAGGATGAGAGTGAGGCCCGATACTTTGACCTTCCAATTGTGATCGAGGTTGCGAAGTCAGACCCAGACCTCTCCATCCATCTGAAAACGCAGTTGACACCGCTGCAACCTGGTGATTCCCCCGAGATTTCGATGGAGGTGCGCAATGATGGCAATTCTGCATTGATTGTATTGCTATCTTCCAACCTGCGCTCTTGCGGAGGGGCCGACGACGATGAGTGGTGTGCAGATGTATCCGCGAACACTTCTGAGGTAATCAGCATCCAACCGTTCAGTCAGGCGTCTTTTACGTTGAAGGTGCAGGTACCAGTCTCTGCTCTGAACGGCGAAGAGATGGTAATCGTCATCACTGCTAAACCGGTTCCATCACCGGGGGAGTCTTACCCAGTCTCTTCCACTGCTGAAAAACCAGTGACTATTCAGGTCAATGTTGGCAATCCGCTCGCTATCATTTGGCAGGAGATTACTCACCCGTTCCAACGCTGGACAACGATGCTGTTGATGTTTGGCGCGGTAGTGCTTGTCGTTGCTTGGGTGATGGGCCGCAAGAACCGAGTTACCTACATCGACGAATGGGTTGAGGAAGAACTTGAAATCGTCGAAGAAGAACTAGATATTCCAGACCCAATCAGCGACGAGGACGACGATGACGACTCATATGATGAGGACGAAATCGAGCTTGTTAACCTCGATGATTGATAACGGTTTGAAGCAAGACCCTCCTATGGAGGGTTCCGTACGCGTCCGAACGTCGCTCCATTTGTCTTAATACCTACACGGACAGCGAAACATCTGGGTTCAGCCATGCCTACGACAGTTATACCCCCGACAAACAGCCGACATCCGCATCTTCGGGTGCAGAGATTCCGCGCCATTGGATTGGTGCTGATGATGATTTTTGCCAGCCTCGCCGCCATTGAATTTGGCGCGTGGAAAGTGGCAGCGAGTACAGACCAAGACGGCGATGGCCTGACCCTTGGAATGGAGTTCCTTCTCAACACCCAGCCACAAGACTGGGATTCTGATAACGACGGCCTTCCTGATGGCTGGGAATGGCAGTATGGATTGGACCCGCTAGACGCCTCGACCCTCGGCAATAACGGTGCTGCGGGCGACCCTGATGGCGATGGCCTTTCCAACTTGCAAGAATACCGTTACCTTGAGCCAACTAACTGGGACCAATCCTCGACCGCAAACGTTCTCGACAATGGTGTGTGGTGGAATGGCACTGTCCCCGTGCGTAACTGGAACGAGGAAGGTGTTCTTGGCAGTGCATCACCTCCTGCTTGTGGTGATCCGGGTAACGATGGGCAAGGAAGCACTATTCTGTGCGATGAGGACCCGATGGGCAACATCTGCAATGATGGTATCGACAATGACGGAGACGGCGATGTAGACGCTGCTGATTCCGATGGCGATGGCGATGCTGATTGTCTCAGTGATGATGATGATGGTGACGGCCTCATCGATGAAGACCCGGATGGCTGGGACACAGACAACGACGGCATGCCTGATGGATGGGAAGTAGCCAATGGGCTGAATGCTACCAACCCGAACAATGCCGATGGCATGTACGGGGACCCTGATGGTGACGGTCTAATCAACATCTACGAGTATGTCAATCCAACTTGGACAACATCGTCCGGCGGCATTGATTATTTCCGACCGGGCCCGGTTAGTGGCACTGAAACGGTTTCTCCATGCAGCCCAGTCCTAGGAATTGGCCCAGGTGGTGGCATGGCTTGCACTGCCGAGGTTGATGGAGTGATGCAAACCAATCCACAAGTTGCTGACACCGACGGTGATGGCCTCAACGATTCCTACGAAGCACTAACCTTGCTGACCGACCCAACCTCAGTAGACACTGACAGTGACGGCATCGATGATGGCGTCGAGGTCAACGGTGCATATGGTAATCCACCTCAGGCTAGCGACCCGCGTAACAACAACACGGATGGTGACCAACTCGACGATGGCGAAGAGGACAAGAATGGCAATGGTCAGGTAGATGTCAACGAAACCGACCCAACTCGTAGTGAAGATGCAGGCGACTTCGACAACGATGGCATTGAGAATTGGGAGGAGAATCTATCCTGTACTATGTGGAATATCGCTGATACCGATTATGGCGGTGTTCACGACGGCGATGAGCAGAATTTCTCACATGGAACTGACCCCTGTATGTCAGTTATCGACTTCATTACCACTTTTTCTTCCTATAACGCGGGGCAACAGCGATTGTACCTCGCCAATACAACCGGATTCAAACCTGCTGGCGGTGTAGGATATTACAACGATTCCAGTGGGCAGCTGACTGGATTCGGCTATCAGTCGGTTGCTGCCGCCTATTTGATTGGCGTCAGCGTGGCCCCGCCGGGTAGTACACAATTCGTCATCTCAAAGAATGGCTCTTGGTGTCACTATTCAGCGTTACAGAGTGGTCAACTTGGTACTACCATGAATTACTGCGATGATGACTACGAGGACACCGACGGCGACGGCCTTGCCGACTGGGAGGAGTTGATGGGTACATTCGGATTCACGTCACTACCAACCCAGTATGATTCAGACGGCGACGGCGTCAACGATTGGGATGAAGTGATGAACGGCACTGATCCGATGGAGCCATGTGACAACAACATGGACACCGATGGAGACTTGCTCAACGATTATTTCGAGAACAATGTTGGTTGTCCAGTTGACTACATCCCTGGTATCATTGGTAACGGAACCCTTGACACCTACATCACCGACTACCAAAATCCCGACACCGATGCAGGCGGGGTATGGGATGGACAGGAGTACCTCGATGGCACCAATCCGCAGAATAACGCGGCTGATGACCAAAACCCAATCGATACTGACGGTGACGGAATCCCTGATTCAGTCGAGAATATCACAGGAACGGATTGGCGTGACCCTGACACAGATGGTGGCGGAATGCTTGACGGCGAGGAATGCCCCCCTCCAATGTGGCTATTCAACTGCATAGGCGGTCAATTCAACCCATGGGACCCGACAGATGACGTGATTGAGAATCAAATCATTTTCTGGGCTAACAATTCGACATTCGGTCCAATTGACCCCAACATACCTCACTACTGGCGTGTACACACTTACGATTCCTACACCGGGGCATCCTACGGTAAGAATGCCACTTACCAGATTTGGGTACCAATGTCGACTCCCTTCCACGATGAAGGATGGATTGCCAACTCTACCTTCAGTAATTCCACTGAGGTGTGGACTTTGCAATTCACCAACCCAGTATTCAACACCAATGTCCCGCATCATTATGCGACAACTGAATACATGATGTGGGTCGATGGGATGGCTAGTTTGAACCATTCCAACATCACGCATGACGTGCGCGTTAGCGACTCAGGCGTGGATATGCTGCTGATTCAAGCACCTGAGATTTTCTTCGATACTACCGCTTTGGACAACTCGATTGCGTATTCAGCAGTGAGCAACTATGCGATGGACTACCCTGCAGAGTTCACCGATCCAGTCCATCCATATAGCCAAGTGGGAAACATCACCAATACGGTCATCAGTGGTGCAATCAGCGCTTGGGACAAGGCTGTAGCCATACAGGATTATCTGCAAAATGGCGACGCTAATACGACCTTCCTGCTCAACTTCGACGGCAGCGCCTTGCCGATGGCTGAAGATGTGACAAATCACATTCTCACCGCGGCATACGAGGGCTCCTGCTCTGAATTCGCCACTGTGTTCACCACGATGGCCCGTATTGCTGGGCTACCAGCCCGCAAGGTCACCGGCTACTCTGCCGGTTCTTGGCATGGTACAGGATACACAGTTACAGGCGGGCATTTCACTGCATGGTCTGAGGTTCACCTACAGCAGAATGCTGCTGGCAATAATTTCGATATGGGTTGGATTCCAATAGACCCATGTCCGCCAGCTGAGCAAGTTGAGGTAGTTAACGAGACATGGGAACCCCTCACAATAGACCGTGACCACAGCACTGGTGATATCTGGCTGAATGGTACACTGATTTTCACTGGCAATGGCTCTGCTGCATCGAACATCATGGTGCACTCGTATCTGATTACACCTCAGGAGGCAGTTACTGCGCCTGCATTGGCAGCAGCTGGCATGCGTCGCCTTGGCACTGGTACCACGGATGTCAATGGATCCTTCAGCGTGAAGGGAATTCCCGGAGATGCTATTGCTCCAGGATATGGAAGCATTGTACTGGAGCGCATACAGCAGGGATATGTCAACCATGGGATAGAGGTGTTTCCTTGGACTATCAACGTCACAGATGATGTCATCATTGCTCAGACAACTCCTTCAATTCCCGGACAACCGATTGTAGGTGCAGGCACGACTACCACCATCACTGGAACGATGTCATGGGAGAATATTCCTCTGCTTGACCCGAGCGCGCAAGGTAATCTGACCTTATTCATGAATTACACCTCAGCAATTGACGGTGTGGTTTCTTTACAGACAATCGTCGGTGAACAGGGTTACTACGAGTTCGATGTTTCTATCGACGAGAACGAGGGCCTTGGATTCCTCAATGCTATAATTGACTTCCCCGGTTGGCATCAGGCTGGCTTGCATCAATCCACCCCACCGGTGTATCATGCACGGCCTGCAACGCTGAATATCCAGTTCAATATCAGCGCGGCTCCAAATATTACGGCTGGTTTGCAAGGACCGGGACTGAACAGCTCATTGCTTGAAGTCGGAGAAGACCTCTACATCAATGGAACAGTACTCTCTCGCGGCCTCAATCCTGTTGCGATGAACGGTACCTTGTACCTGCAGATGCGGCAGAATGGTTCTACCGGACCGTTCGACAATATCACCTCATGGACAATGAATGCCAGCAACGTCAATCAGGTCAATGGTGTGTTCAACATTACTTGGAATGCTTCAGCCTTGGCCCTCTCGATGATTGGACCCGGATATATCGATGTGGAATTGCTGTTCATCCCCGATGATCTCGATGCAAGTGATGTGGCCAATCTATCCAGTGGCTACGGTTTGCAATCAATTGTGAGCATCGGCGTCATATTGTCTCCCGTGCAACGCGGCTCAATGACTACGTTATTCGTTCAGTTGATGGACCACACCGATGGCCAAACCGTTGACTTCAACGGCACTTACCTGACTGAGTTCGATGGCGGTCTCATCAACACCACTGTCGACCCAGTTGGTGGTGCATACATGATTGAGTGGACCCCCTCTGGCTCCATCGATGTTGGCGATTATACGTGGTACACCAACTACACCAGTTCCACCCAATGGTACAAGAACGCCAGCATGAATACCTTGCAACGAATTCAGGGTCTCATAACCATCAGTACCGTCCTCGGTTCTGACTGGACCCACATCGGAGGCACCAACAACGTGTCTGGTGTAATTCGTGACGATGTATCCAATAATCTAGTGCTGGGCAATGACACCGACCTGATAATCCAACTTGAGTTGCCGGGTGTCGGACCACCTGACCCGATGGGTAATCCGCCTCCTCCAATCATGATTCCGCTCGGTGTAACGGCACTCAACACCACCACTGGTGCCTACTTCCTTTCATTCACAATGCCTCCGAACATGCCCGCGGGCGTGTATGACCTTACTGTGGTAGCTGATTTCAACGCGAATCCGCCGGCAGGTGGAGCGTATTACATCTACGAGCAGCCTGGTCAGACTATTGTCGGAAGCGAGAGCGAAGCCATGCTACAACTGAACGAGACTAATGTCATTGTAGAGGCTGGACAGCAGTTGCTAATTGAAGTCGATGTGAAGGATATTGCCGCCTATTTCTCCATGCCGCCAGTCGGTCAGGAGGATGCTCAGAATATCAGTGGTGCAGAAGTTGAATTCTTCTGGAATTCTTCGGGAGCCAATAACTCACTTGGCACCGGGACTTCCAACTCGAACGGACGGGTGACATTCACTTGGACAGTGCCGATTGACACTGAACCTGCGTACTACGACGTGTATGTGGTGATGTACGACGATGTCACCGATCCTGTGTCTACAAATAATGCGGCACGGTGGCTTGGCAATGATACATTGGCAAATGTAACCGTGCAGGTGCCGACTGATATCGTCATTGACGTCTCTGTGCCTACTACTGTCACTGCTGGAACATCATTCCAGTTGAATGGGCTAGTGCAGGACTCGGTCGACCCGGCTCGGCCGTTCTCCGGACCTATAGGAATCGAGGTATTCTGGCTTGATGAAATCGATGAGAAGTTGATTACAATCCACACAACTGCGGTCAATGGCACATTCAACGTCTCAGTTCCCACTGATCCACAAGGAGATGGGCTGACTAGCGGTAACCACGTTCTGGTTGTCTCTGTCCTGAACGGCACCAATCCGTTCTACCTATCAGCGACTGGCACCCACAACATGCTCGTGATGGGCGTGACCAACTTTGAGGCGCTGTTCCCTAACTTTGGAGTTGTGGTGAATCGTGGTGATAGCATCGAATTCTATGGTAATCTAGTCGAAACCTCAGACAACAACCGAGCAATCAATACCACCGTTGTCGATGCTCGCTTCCACGACACATGGGTTGGTAACACCACAACAGACGCGAATGGCACTGCTCGCTGGAATTACACTGTTCCATTCGACCAGCCACTCGGTCCAATCACTGTGACCTTATTCTTCAATGGCTCATGGCATCTGCTCGCGGATTCCAGCCCAATCAACACCATCACGATAGCTTCGCTTACTGTGTTGGTGGTGGACAACATCACTGAAAACCCGGTTGCTGGGACCTCATTCAACGTGACTGGCACTCTTGTATCTGATAATGGAACAGGAATCATCTATCGCGATGGAAGTCCAATGTTGCCCGGCTTGGGCTTCAACATTGATGGCTACACTGACACCTTCAGCGTTCAGAACGGTTCGGCACAGTCAGACGGTTCATTCTGGGCTTTGATTACCCTCGATGCAAACTTCCCGAGAGGTAGCCACAACCTGTCAGTGGTGTTCACACCGTCAGTGAATTACTACGGTTCTTCTTCTGGACAGAGCACCTTCGATAGTAGAGGGTTCTCGGTATTGCGAATCATTTCACCCCAGCACCTCAATGTCGATGACCGTGTAGTGCGAGGAGACGTGCTCAATGTCACTATCACACTACACGATAATGCGGGCGACCCGATTGCTAACGCTACAATTGTGCTCAATGCACCAGGAATGTCGACAGCAGGGCTGATTACCACCGACGCGAATGGCTACGGTGCAGTCAATTTGACTGTATCAAACATGACGCTACCGGGTCCACATGACCTGTTTGCCTCGTTCTCTGGCCTGCCTGGTACCACTGGCGTACTCGGTGACAACTCCAGCGCCGGTGTTGTGGTGCTGGCACCGACCGTACTCAGCATAGATACCATCGAAGGGACGCTAATCGCCGGTCAGACTCTGATTGTCAACGGAACGTTGTTCGACGAGCATGGCATGTATCTGCTAGGAAGTGATGGAAACGCATCAGGCGGCATCATCCACTTGCTGGTGGACGGCCAAGACGTCGGCTCGACTTGGGCTGTCATGACCGACCCGACGTTCGGAACTTTCTCCATCGTCTACACCTTGCCTCAGGGAACCACCGCGGGTGCGCATACCGTAGAGGTGTCATTCCTCGGCGGCTATCTTTGGGTGGACCCGATAGGTTCTGGCGACTCCGCTAACCCAGAGTACTACCAGCCTTCGAACTATCAAGACGCATTCAACTGCTCGCAGCCCACTCACATCAACATCATCGATGGTGGTGGAGATGTGGACCGCGAGTCACTAATCTCAATGAGTGGTGTATTGCTTGACTTGGTTGACCGACCTGTAGCGAATCAGACAGTTGAGGTCTACTTGGATGGAGTCTTCCTGACTAACGTGACTACAGATGTAGATGGCGAGTTCTCCGCATTCTATCCGGTTCCGTCAGACATGACGCTTGGACCGGTCACCATGGATGTGATGTTCATTGGCTCAGAGTTCCATCTACCATCTTCCAACCAACTATCGTACACAGTCTACAGTCCGGTGAACATCAGCATCGACCCGCTGCAGCCTGCTGCAATTGGCGACACCATGGTCATCACTGGTACAGTGCGAGACAATCTCCCAGCAGGATGGGTTGTCAACCACACAGTTGAGATTCGTATCGACGATATCCTGTACGGAACCGCAGTAACCGATGAGAACGGCCTCTGGACCTTCAATTGGGATGTCCCCATCTCGTTGGATTTGGGCAGCCACGTCATCGAGGTATACGCGCCCGCGCAAGGATTCTATCGCGAGGGAGTTGCTAACGGCACATTCTGGATTGCTCACCACTCGGAAATCAGTCTGAATGCAGAGGACGGTGGCGATGCGACACGAGGCATGTTCTGGACTATTTCCGGTCGTCTGTACGACTCGGATGAGGTAGGTCTGCCCGGTATCGCAGGCGCTCAGGTCCATATTGCATTGGATGGAGCTGGCATTGACACCATTACGACTGACTTTGAGGGCCGATTTACGGTAATCATCCCGGTAAGCATGAACAGCGCACGTGGTGCACACACCATCACAGCCCGCTACGATGGTGACAACTCATGGCTCGGTAGCGAGGACACAGAAAGTGTAACGACCTGGGCCGACATTGAGATTGAGATAACCTATGTCTCTGATAACGTGATCCGTTCTGATTCGACACACAAACTCCGAATCGAGGGTCGTATCATCGAAGTTGGAGGAAGCGGCAATCCGCTGATGGGTAGCGAAATCGTGTTAACCTACAGAAACCAAGAGGTTCCGCTGATAGGTGGCGTGCTGTTCTGGGACAACCAGACCAACGGCTTCGTCATCGAATTCACACCGGATATTTGGGTAGAGCCGGGCGATGCGCAGTTCCTGCTTGAAGTGATACAGGATGAGCCCCGCCACTTGAATACGAACAATGAGACAATTGATGTCTTCATCAGAGTGCAGGTCGAATACGAGATTATCATCGATCAGGTAGCGTGGGAAGGACGCAACGTCACAGGAACTGTAACTGTAAGGGATATTCACTCCGGTCAGGTGATTTCCAACCTTTCAATGACCGCATATCTGCGTAACTCGTCTGAGGTTGACCCGTTGAATATCTCATACACGCGCGATACGGATGGAGCAGGAGAATTCGCCTTTGAGTTCACCTCGTTCCAGCCAATTCCACCGTTCTCAGACCAATCTTTCTGGGGCGCGATGCATATCAGATTCGATAGCACTGCACCTGAATTGGCCCAGGATAGCCGGGCAACCCTGACACTGGACGTATATTCGCTCATCTATGAGCAGCCGGCTTCGGCTTCCAAATCAACTCCGTATTGGCTTTGGGGAATCGTGGTGCTGGTAATCGCCGGCGCCGCGGCAGGTATCTGGATATTGATGCAGCGCCGCAAGCAGACGATTGATGAGTTGGCTGAGATATTCGCTTACACCGCAGAACTACTCGCTGCAGGTGATGAAATCCGCGAGGCCATATTCCATTGCTATGAGGACCTGTGTGCGATGTTGATGACTCAAGGTCACCTACGTCGTGATTTCGAGACTGTAAGAGAGTTCGAAGTCGCTATCCGCAAGGCGATGCCGATTAGCGAGGAGGCTTTGACCGCGCTCGACAATATGTTTGAGATTGCGCGGTATAGCCGGCATGAACTCGGGCAGGCTCACAAAGAGCAGGCCCAGAATGCGCTGGCGAGAACCATTCAGGAAATCACCGCGATAACGCAGAACCCTGCGATGACACCGATTGAGCAGTAGTCAGCAATCACGCAGCAACAAGACGAGGTCTCCACCTCGCCAGCCCGCCTGAGAGAGTTCACAGCCGGGCGGTAGCGCGAAAACACGACTGAATTGCGTTCCATCATCGCCCTCCGCTGACAGGCGAATAGCACAACATCCCTCAAGTTCCGCTCCTTCGACTCTAACCCGCTCATTGGGGCTACCAAACGGCAGCACGAGGGATGAGCCCTGCATACTACCACCGAAATCAGCCAACATAGCCTGTGTAGGTTGTAGTGATAGGATCGAATCGAAGTGGGCTTCTGCTTCTGCCCCACCGACATCAGTCATCTTCGCGTGCGCGATGCGAGCCTCGGAAAGGTGAGGCAAACCTGCGAGGAAGGAGTCATGCAAGTCTGCTGGCGCCGCTTCAAGACCGACGAGTAGAGCGGAAGTATCACCGCCATCGTCAGCCTCGATTGAATCTGCAATATCGACTTCTACCCACTTCATCTCGCTGCCTCCGCCCCCTGCTGTGAATCGATGTCTCATCAACGCTCGCATCATTCCTCGTGGGAAGCTGGCTCGGGGTGTCTTGCAAAGAATCGCTTTGCAAGCCGACCAGTGGTATCGGCATCCTTAGCCTCAAAATGTGACATTGTAGGTGGTAAACAACTCTTGTAATTTGGTGTGTGAAGTCGGTCATCCAACAGCAACATGAAGGCTCGGTCCTCCGCTTTGCGAATTGCTCTGCCCATGCCCTGCAGCACCTTGTTCACCGCCGGTTGGAACACAGCATATCTCCACGAAAGGCTGCGACCGAGGTCCTTGCCGATGTATTCCTTCAGTGCATCGTTCTCGACCGATACCGGTGCATTTGGAATCCCAACACAGCATACGGCATCGAGAACGTTTTCAGCATAGTCCACTCCTTCTGCGAGTCTGCCGCCAAATACTCCGCCAAGCAGTATTTTCTGGCCACGCATCCGAGCCGATCTGAGTTGTTCCTGAATATCATCGACCCTCTTCTTGCCCCACCCCGGCTCCTCGACAACCACCCATCGACCGGGCCAATCAGCCGAGTCGATTACGTCCTGCAAGATGGCGTAGGATGGGCAGAAGACCACTACATGTCCAGGAGTATTCTGCAATAGTGCACGGATATGCTTCTGCATTTTCTTGGTGTTTTCTTTACCCCTTCGCGCGTATAGCGTACTTACACCATTGGCGATGATAACTGGTCTCCGGTCTGCCTCAAATGGGGATTGATAGGACGTAGCTGTGACCATCCTACCATCTGGGATGCCTAAACTGTGAGCATACATCTCCGGCGGTGTCAAGGTGCCTGACATCAGGATTGCACCACGCACGGAATCGAAAACCGGCCCACTGACCACCGAAGGGTCGAGCAGATGGGTGGATATGTGCGAAGTATCACCCTTGAATCTGAAGGCCACGCAGATTGCCGAGTCATTCTCGAACCTGCTGAGATTCTCCAAGACCGAGGCTAGGCGTTCAGACGCATTGTCTGCTTCTGCATCATCGTCCTCGGAAAGGTCAACTTGCACATCCCAAAGTGTCTTCATCAAATTCTCAATGGTGAGTCGTTCGGTGCCGAGTGGTTCTACCATTTCAGCAGTGAACAGTTTGAGCACTTCACTGGGCTCGACGCGTTTTTCGTTCTCGTCCTTGCCGGGTTTTTCTTTTTGCAGTGTCTCGCGCTGTTCCTTGAACCACTGTGCGAGGCGTAAGCGGGTTCGAGTGAGTGCGGCCTCAGACAGGCGAATTTTGCTGATTTCGCGTTCCTCATCGTCCAGCGTTGAACCACTGGTGCCGGTTTTCTCATACTTTTCCTGAATAGTTTCACGGTGTTCCTCCAATTCGTAAACCGCATTACGAATCAGATCAGGAGTGAGACTAGCGCGCAATCCCATTCGGATCCGCTCAGGCAGATTGTGCGCTTCGTCAATGATGAGCAGCAGATTGCTCATGTCGATGCCCATTCCCTTCAGCGAACTATCGCGCACGCGCTCATTGAACAGGTGGTTGTAATCGCAGACCACAATATCAGCTGACGACGCACACTCTCGCGCCACCTTCCAAGGGCAGGTTTGCTTCAGAGAACCAGCTTCGTGATGACTGCGGGAGACACTGACCAACTCGTCGACGTGCAATGGGTCTTGCAGAACGCGCAGTCGAAGCCCAGGAGAATCAGCAAGGTAGGGTTTACATTGCCTGTTCCGGCGCAGGTCCGAGCACATCTTGTGGAATGTCGACGTCCATTCTTCTGCAATTTGATGAATGCACATGCCGCGCTGCCCAATCATATCGACCAAACTGACCTTGTCCTCGGTGTCGATGTTGCGCCGCTCGTTGATTTGGCGTACGGTTTCGACAACGATGCGGTGTTGGGCCTGCCGCCCAGTCATGAACAGAATAGTTGGGCGCGGCGAGCGATTTCTCGCTACATTGAGTGCAGAAGAAAGTGCAGCAGCAGTCTTTCCGAGTCCAGTAGGCGCGTTTGCAAGTAGGAAGCCTTCCTCCTCAAGTGCATCAATACCCTCCTGAATCATCTCACGCTGACCATCTCGGAGATTAGCGTGCGCGAGATATCGGGGTTCGTCACGCGTCTTCTCACCGCTCATGGAGCATAGCCTGAGAATCGACCCCCTTTGAATATTGAGTTACCAAAGGTGCCGGACAGCCTGTCGGCTATCTGCAGTA
>CAUZSM010000035.1:0-14677 GCA_963582685.1 Candidatus Thalassarchaeaceae archaeon
GGCATATCACCAGGCATTGGAAGTGGCGGCAAATCCCCATCAGGGATGTCATCGATGAGAATGTCATCTTCGCTCAACTGCTCGACGAGTGCGCGCTTCGTTGCGCCTCGTGAGATGCCAATATCATCAAGAAAATCGGAGCCATAGATTCGCTCGGCGAGGCTAGCCAACATCGGGTCATCAGCAATCTCTTCGGCAGATAGCCCACCGTCGAGAAGTTGCTTGACCCTATCATCTACCTCTTCCAACTCATCCCCTCCACCTAACCTCAGCCCGCACTCACTCATCAAGGCTGTGCCGACTTGGTCTTCTAGTAAGTCACCACTCACTTTCTAGCGATACTACGCACCGCTGCACCGCTAATATCAGAAGATTTCATGCTGAGCATCTCTAGCAACTCATCAGCACCACCAGATTCACCGAATCTGTCAGATACACCAATTCGCTCCAATGGGGCAGGGTGAGTTGAGGACAGTACTTCAGCAACTGCACCTCCCAAACCACCTATGATGGAGTGGTCCTCAGCAGTTACGAATGCTCCACATTTAGCGGCAAGGCTGGCTATGAGTTCCTCATCCAGAGGTTTCAGAGTATGCATATCCACCACAGTAGCTTCGACGCCTTGTTGAGACAATACTTCGGCCGCTACCACAGCCTCGTGTACCATGACTCCACATGCAATGATCGCTACATCCCCACCCTCACGTAGAACCGAGCCCTTGCCGATACGCAGATTTGTCACAGAATCTGCAGTATATGTTCGGGGCACTTTGTTTCTAACTGTGCGTGTGTATGACGGCTGAGCGTGATTTAGCAATTGAACTGTCAACTCCTCTGCAGAGTAATCATCACAGGGATGTATGACTGTCAAATTTGGAAGTGTACGATAGATGGAGAGGTCCTCGATGGATTGTGCACTGCTACCATCTGTTCCAGTATGGATCCCACCGTGGCTGCCACAGATGTGCACCGGGATATTAGGGCGGGCGATGCCATTGCGTATCTGTTCGAACCCACGTTCTGTGAAAATCGCAAAAGTCGAGGCGAACGGAACGTATCCACTCGTCGCCATTCCAGCGGCGACAAGCATCATATTTTGCTCAGCAATCCCCAAACAAACCGTTCGCTCAGGAAATTTGTCTCTGAAATGGCATGACTTGGTTGACTTGCCTAAGTCGGCCTCCAACACGACAACACGGGAATCCTCACTAAGGCGCAACAATGCAGCACCATACCCATCGCGCGAGGCACCGGGAGTGCTGATTCCGCTCATGATAACTCCTCTCTTGCAACAATAAGTTCCTCTGGGTTGGCTGCCATACCATGGAAGGATGGATTATTCTCCATGAAGGATACACCCTTACCCTTCACAGTATGAGCAACGATACAGCAAGGCCCGTCATCAATTGAATCGGCCCAAGCAATTGCATCACAGATTTGCTGCATATCATGTCCATCAATTTCCTTGACAGTCCATCCGAAGGCGGTGAACTTCTCAGCAACATCAAAAATACGCATTTGTGAAGTGACGAAATCATCATTTTGAATCCCATTCCTGTCAACGAAAACTTTCAGATTACCAACTTCAAGGTGGGTGGCTGCCATCGCACCCTCCCAGATCTGTCCCTCTTGCAATTCTCCATCACCCAACATGACCCAAGCGGTGCGCTCGCTGCCCTGCATTCTTGCAGCGAGTGCTACACCTAGCCCGAAAGAAAGGCCCATTCCGAGACTTCCAGCGGAGAAATCCACTCCTGGACACCATTTCATATCCACATGACCTTGACAGGGGCTACCAAGTTCGCGGAAGGTCATAATGTCCTCAGAGGAGAGGAATCCCCTCTCGTGCAGAATGGAATACATACCCGGGCTGGCATGACCCTTACTCATGATGAATCGGTCGCGGTCCGCCCATTGTGGATTACTTACATCCACCCTCAGACGAGTTCCATACAATGCACATAGAATGTCTATTGCCGAGAGAGAGCCACCCGGATGCCCGGCATTAGCCGCACTGGTCATCTCAACGATGTTGCGGCGACAACGCTTCGCCATGTCGAGCAGTTCGTTCAGTTCCAACCCCATCCCTTGCTCCGCCAAGATTCACACCCCTGTCGTCAATAGATACCTGCCTCGGTGGAGGGTCTTTGAGGGTTCCCGAACTGCCTCGGCGTTCATTCCAAGGCACCTTCAGAGGACTCAGGTGGCTTCAAGGAAGATACGAATCGACGAACACCGTCGATAGCAACAGCAATCCAGTCTAGCACGAGGTTCCCCTTACCACTAGGTGATTCGGGCATGGTCCGGGTCGCCAACCAAGTGAATACGAAGAAGAACCATGCAAAGAAGCCCAAGGAGAGAGTTGGGCCTAGCATCTTCAGCAGACCCCAAGCACCACCGGGTGAAATTCCTGAGATAATCAGTAGTGCAATCAACACTCCCATGATTGCTTCACCTGCAATCATGCCAGCGGACAATAGCAGACCCCTCGACGATATCTTCGCACCCGCTTCCTTTGCCTCGTCACTGGGCTCACCAGAAAGCGTACCATCAATGCGAAGGTGAGCTGCTCGGATGACAAAGTGACTCAGTAGGCCGCCGAGGAAGATTGTTGCAGACAGGTAGAATGGTAGGTACATCCCGATTGCCACAGACATAACCGGCAGCCCCTTCCAGATAATCAACACCGCAATCAGCGCACCAAGAACAATCATCGGATAGTTCACACTGCCACCAAATATCCCTTCGATCAGTGTGCCGATAATCTCCGCTTGTGGCGCGGCCAGTACTTTCGTGCAGCCTAACTCAGGATGTGGATTCTCAGCACAGTAGGTCGGGGTTATGCGGTAGACTTCATTCAATACTTGTAGTGTCAATGGCGCAATGATAGCCCCTACAATTACGCCAATAATCTCTGCAATCTGTTGACGCCATGGTGTCGCCCCTACCAGATGACCAGTTTTCAGGTCCTGCATCACGTCACCAGCGATAGCCGCGTTGACTGCAACAATACTGGCAATTAGCAGGGTAGCGTACATCAGTTCATCCGTTTCCATACCGAGAATCAAATCACCAACTATCCACACAATCAATGATGTTGCCATGAGCGTCGCGATAGTCATCCCACTTACGGGGGAATTGCTTGAGCCGACAACCCCTGCGATATAGCCAGCAACAGCCGAGAAGAAGAAGGCTGTAAAGGCAAGGAATAGTGAACCAACGATGGCAAGAATGCCGGCCTGAAGCAATGATGCCCCCTCAGTATACAATCTGGCGTAGTAAAACAAGAAAGTCAATACAATAATCACTACTATCACGATGGCCATTTTATTCATCGGTAGGTCTTGCTCGGTGCGCAATACTGCATCGTCGCCGCCACTTAGGTCGGCAGTGCGAACCTTCAGAATGCCTTTGATAATTGTTTTGCGCATCGACCAGAGTGTCCATATTCCACCTACAACCATACAGCCCACACCGACAAATCTGATTTGTGAAAGCCATAGAGATTCAAATCCATGAGCCACATCTACACCAAATCCAGAAGGCCATCCATGGACAAGGCCGTAGATGGGTGTGATTAGCACCACACCTATCACAGCTCCAAGGAAGATGTAAGAAGCGATACGGAGCCCGACGATGTAGCCAACAGATACAAGGGCCAAAGATAGGTCAGCTGCTAGATACAGTCTATCACCGATTATGTCGACTGCACCGTACACCTTTGTTTGGGTGATTTCGAATCCCTTGACGAACCATCCATATATCGCCCCGAGGCCGAGTGCGTAGAGGATGACAATGAGGGATGAGCCGCCTTTTTCACCGGCAATCAATACTTCCTCACAGGCTATACCCTCTGGATATAGTAAGGCCTCCTCGACGATGAATACTCTTCGGAGTGTGATGGTGAATATGGTACCCAGTACACCACCGAGCACTGCTACGATGAATGTAGTCATCAAATCCATTTCATGGCCCATGACTAACAGAGCCGGCATGGTGAAAATCACTCCAGCAGCAAGGCTCTCACCTGCTGATGTCATGGTCTGGACGATGTTGTTCTCGAGAATGTTCACATCCTTGAAACGGAACAGACGCAATGCGAGCATCGACATAACGGCAGCCGGAATGGATGCGGAAACTGTCATCCCGATGTACAATCCCAGATATGTGTTGGCTGCTGTCATGAAAGCGCCAAGAATGACCCCGAGCACAAGCGCCCTGATAGTCAGTTCCGGCAGGGTCTTATCCGCCGAGATGTAAGGTCCATCGCGGTCCGCCATGGTTAATCCACAGGTGGAGGGATTGTGAATGATGCGGTAATGTGAATCAGCATCTGAGACCGGGTTCTATGGAGTCCCTTACGGACAATCATATAGGTGCCGTGTCAAGGAGTAGTGATGTATGCCAGCGGATGCTGTGTCGGAATCTGCCGAGTATGTCCCATGGCATACGCTGGAAATCGATGAGATTTTTGAGCGATTGGAGAGCCATGAAGATGGACTGTCCTCGGATGAAGTATCGAAGAGGCAGGAGCAACACGGCAAGAATAGATTAGTGTCAAAACCACCTACTCCAGCATTCATTCGCTTTCTCGAGCAATTTCGAGATCCAATGGTCTATCTCCTCCTCGTGGCTGCATTCCTTGCCTTCTTCTTTGAGCGCAGTGAGCCTGGTACGCCTATTTTCATCTGCATTGCATTGACTTTGAATGCATTTTTCGGATATTTGCAGGAATCTAGAGCTGAGCAAGCGATGGAATCGCTCAAGCGACTACTGGTGAGTCATACAATCGCTCTTCGAGACGGTACGGAGCACAAGGTGAGCACCGAGGACCTTGTACCTGGTGATGTTGTATTCCTTGACGAGGGACTGAATGTTCCTGCTGACTGCCGATTGCTTTCTGTGCATCAATATCGGGCTGACGAGTCGAGCCTCACCGGCGAATCTAATGCAATCCACAAATCCATTGGTGTTTCAGTTGAGGATGCAATATTGCAAGACCAAGTCAATATGGTATTCATGGGGACGGTTAGCTCGTCTGGACGCGCACGCGCGATAGTAGTCAAGACAGGGATGGATACTGAATTGGGGGGAATCGCTAGTGGAATTTCAGATGTCAAGACACCAAAAACCCCTCTTGAAATCAAATTGGAATCCCTTGGACGCTTCCTAGGATGGGTAGCAGTTACCAGTGCGGTCCTCCTTCTCTCGCTGCACGTTCTTGACGCATGGTTCACTGGCTCGCGGGGATCGGAACTTTACACGGTAATGTCGCAACAATTCCTCATTGCAGTGGCCATTTTCGTGGCGATTGTGCCTGAGGGTCTACCCATCATCCTCGTCATCACACTAGCCATGGGTATGCGCTTTATGGCAAGACAAAAGGCCATTGTCAGACGAATGAAGGCTGTAGAGACACTTGGCTCAACGACTGTGATTTGTACCGACAAGACCGGCACACTAACCCGCAATGAAATGACGGTGCGGGCCCTGTTCATCAACGGGGAATCCTATGCCGTCACGGGGAGCGGATTCGACCCCTCCTTTGGTTGTCTGAAACTCAACGATGAGGAACTGCTGGAGCACCAGATGGCCGAGATGCATACCGACCCAGCCTTCCGTCGTGCCATCGCTTGCTCTCTCTTGTGTCAGAACTCCAATGTGAGAGTGGAGGAGGGTGAATGGGTGGCGGTTGGAGACCCTACCGATTCTGCTTGCGCTGTTTTTGGTTGGAAATTGCGCGAGTCGGTTGATTCATTTAGGCGCAGGCACCCTAGATTCCGTGAGTTTACTTTTGATAGAGTTCGTAAGCGCATGACGACCATTCACGAGTATGATGGAGAGCGTTGGATGTTCTCCAAGGGTGCACTGGGTCCATTCGTAGGACTGTTGACGCATATCTATGAAGATGGGGAGTTAGTGCCCATTGAGGGAAGACACAAGGACTTGATTAGCGAGGCCAATCTTCAGTTTGCCTCGCGCGCGTTGCGGGTGCTGGCCCTAGTATCTCGTAAATTACCAGAGGACATCAACATAGATGAGCAGAATGAGGTAGAACAGAAATTGATTTTCCTCGGCCTTGTAGGCATCATGGACCCTCCACGCCCCGAAGTGAAGGGAGCCATAGAGAAGTGTCACCATGCAGGTATTCGCGTGATGATGATTACTGGTGACCAACGCATGACTGCTATGGCGGTAGGTAGGGAAATTGGCATCGTTAGTGAAGAGTCTGTCCACATGAGTGGGAAGGAGTTACGAGAGTGCAGTGACGAAGAATTGGAGGAACGGTTACAAAATATTGAGGTATTCAGCAGAGTTACACCGGATCAGAAGTTGCGTATTGTTGAGCGGCTACAGTCAATGGGGCATGTGGTTGCCATGACTGGAGATGGTGACAATGATGCCCCAGCACTATCCCAGGCCAATATCGGAATAGCGATGGGCAACTCCGGTACCGATGTCGCGCGAGATGCCTCTGACATGGTGCTTCAGGATGATAACTTCTCCAATATCGTGGCCGCGGTGGAGGAGGGGAGGAAGTTGTATCAAAATATTCGCAATTTCGTCCGATATCAAATCTCCACCAATGTTGCTGCTGTATTATTGGTCATTACCTCCTCCTTCATTTTTGGCTGGGATTTACCCCTTACAGCCACCCAACTACTAGTCATCAACATCTTGATGGATGGGCCACCCGCGGTCGCTCTAGGAATTGAGAGACGACATAGTGACGTGATGGACCGGCCCCCGAGACCCATCGACGAGTCTCTACCTAATGCTCACGACATGATGCTGATTGTATTCCTCGGCCTCGTAATGGTAATTGGCACCTCAGCAGCCTTTTACTTCATTGGTGGTGGTATCATTACTGGTGAGCCATGCAGTGAGTGGGATGGCACTATCGAAGAGGAATGGTTCAGCGACGGTAGTGACTATTGTGATGCCGAAGCCGAAGCTAATTGGATGGCTGATAGCGAGCAGAGATTTGCCAAGGCTCAGACAGTCGCATTCACTCTATTCATCTTCTTCCAACTTTTCAATGTGCTGAACTGCCGAAGCAAGGATCGGAGCATCTTCGCCATGGGTCTCTTCAACAACAAGGCAATCACCATCTCATTTGCCCTTAGTGCCTCTCTGCTTGTCCTGATTGTATCTGGTGCCGAAATGAATGTGCCGTTCATTGGGATACAGTTAGGAGAGCTGCTTTCAGTTGTGCCATTGGAACCACTAGATTGGGTCATTTTGTTTGCCATCGGCTCTACCGTATTTTGGGTCGATGAGTTGAGGAAACTAATCCTGCGACGTCGATACTTCCGTTAGAATAGCATCCTGTTCGCAGAAAGGGGTTTTATCGCACAGTCCTTTCGCCTCATACGGTATGGTCATGGAGAAGTCGCGGACCTCAACCATGGATGTGGCCGGTTCCCATTCCGATTGGCAACAACGTCTAACCAATAGTGCGGCGAGTGAACTCGGTGTCCCAGCAGGATTAGAGACGATTCGCCAGAAGTTGGTGCGTGGTGAGCGCCTCACATTGCAAGACGGCATCAGGCTGTTTGAGAATACTGACTTACCAGCCGTGACTAGACTTGCAGACCTGGTCAAACACAGTAGATTTGCCGATGAAGTGTACTTCAATAGCAACCTGCATGTCAACCAGACCAACGTCTGCACGCTTGCATGTCGGTTCTGTGCCTTCAGGAGAAGTAAGAACTCCGACGGCGCATATGCGCTTACTGTAGAGGAATATGTTGCCCGCATTGAGCCGTGGGCTGACAATATCGACGAGGTACACAGTGTGGGTGGATTGCATCCTGATTGGGATATCGATTACTATGAAGCGTTGTTCAGGGCAACCAAGGACGCCTATCCTAATTTACACATCAAGGCACTAACCGCCGTAGAGATCAAACATATTGCTGAGATTTCCAACCTCTCCATCAAAGATACATTGCGTCGGCTGAAAGATGCTGGACTGGATAGTCTACCAGGCGGTGGAGCAGAGATACTCGATGATGATGTACGCGACATCATTTGTCGCGGAAAGGAATCCTCAAAGGAATATCTGGCGATTCATGCCACTGCTCACGAGGTGGGGCTCCCCACCAACTGCACAATGCTATTTGGCACAGTTGAGAGCATTGAACATCGTGTGCAGCATATGATTCAACTCCGCGAGCAACAGGACCGTAGCGGAGGATTCCAGTGCTTCATCGCCTATCCATTCCTCCCCGATAAGACCAGATTGCCTGAGGCACAGTTGGCTACGGGGGTGGAAATTCTTCGAACCATTGCCGTCAGTCGTCTGATGTTAGACAACATTCCACACATCAAGGCTTACAGAATGAATCTGGGGGACCATATTGCTGAATTGGCTCTGAGTGGTGGGGCCGATGACATCGATGGAACTGTTGGGCATGAGGAGATAATGCACGAGGCTGGCTCGACCACAGCCTTGGATGATGACAGACAGCATCTAGCCTCACTAATCCGAGATATAGGAGGGATTCCGGTGCAACGGAACACCATCTACACCAGATTCCGTCGGTTTGAGGATGATGATGACAGAGGCTCACGTCCACCACTATCCGTACTACCAATGGCCTGAGGTGCATAGATGAAATCACACTGGCATCGTGTAATCGGTCGTGTTTCATTTGTCAACTGCGACCCGCTCTATCATGACATTCCAGATGAATGGAAGGTATTGCCTGCTCCTCCAGCATGGCTGACAGGGCACCTACTCCGCAAGGATTGTCTCACCGCACCTATTCCCGCCGCAGATTTTGCAGATAATGCCGACCAACTTGTCCTACTACCTGGCCTTGGCATTGCATCTGAGGGAGAAGTCGGATCTGTGATGCTTTTCGGTGATAGAGACCCGTCGATGATGCGGGATATCGCACTACCCTCCGATTCATCTACAAGTCGCAGATTGCTAATGTGGTTACTAGGCCAGATGGGATTTGAGCCTCGCCCTGTTGAGATGGGGCCGGATTTATCAGAGATGCTCAACAGATGTGACGGCGCTCTCCTAATTGGAGATAGAGCGTTGGATGAGGCGGCTAGGCATCCGGAATTGATTAGAATGGACTTAGGTAAATCCTGGAGGGAGATGACTGGATTGCCGATGGTATTTGGCGTGTTTGCTGTTCACCGAGACGCACCAGTCGAAGTAGTTAGGCGAGCGCATGAAATGCTGTTGAGCCAAGCACGGAGGTTTGCCGAAGATCCTATTCGGAGGCAGAAGGTGCTTGAGAGGACATCTAGTCGTAGTGGATTTAGCATTGAGCGTTTGGACCGGTATTTCGGGGAAGTCATCCATGAATTGGATGAATCTGCCATGCAAGGATTGGATATGTTCCTCCGAGAGGTTTGTGGAGTGCAGAACTGGGAACAATTGCTGAGCGTTTGACTACCTGTCACTACGACTTCCCAACTCGACGTCTCCTAGTGGTCGTCTTCTTTTCGGTGAACTGCGTTAGAGCATCTTCAATTTCCATCTCCTCTGGTGTAGCAACTGACTCATCGATAGCCGAGAGACGCTGTGGCGTGTGTTCAACCATCTTTTTCTTCCTAACTCTACGCCGCACTGGGTTCTTGGTGGGTTCGGGTTCAGGTTCCTGAACAGGTTTTGTTACTCTCTCATCAGGCGGCATCCTTGGCGGCCCACGTTTCATTGATTTGCGCTCAATATCATCACGAACAGCACGTGGGGGGGTAGGCCTGCTTCTCGGTGCAGGATGTTGAGACTCGGCAGACTGCTCATATTCATCCGGCCACTCATGCTCATCTCGGTCCTCTACATACTCAGCATCGTCATACTCACCGTCATATTCATCATAAACTTCATCGTCGAGTTCAAAGTCTATCTTACCCCTACCTCGCATCAACACTAAGAATAGAGCAACGACTGCAAGAATGCAGAGAACCAGGACATACCAGTAGGTAATCGCCGCAGCCAGCGCTAGTTCAATCGGTGTTGGTTCGGCAACTGGCATAGGTTGCAGTTCAACGTTAATGTCACCTCCCCGGCGATGCCAAATCTCTACCACATGAGAAGAACCTGTACTGTCCTCGATGGTAACATGTGCTGGGAATACTGGGATTATCATCGCTACAGTATGGTCGGGTGTCCGAATCCCTTCGGAGATACTGACGTTGTAGGGTGTAGCAACTGGATTAGCAATACGCCCCCGGATGGCCCAAGTTATCTCAATTAAAGTCGTCCTGTCAAGGGTAGTACGCCCCTCCAACCCACCACTGAGAAAACAATGCACGGAATCTGCAGAGAATGGCTGGCCCTCGATAGTCAGCGCGGATACCCACCTTCCCATGACATCTGGTTCAGAATGTTGCGAGCACAACATATTCTGCATCAGATTCGCTTCGACTACATCAACAACAAAGTCCTGCACATTGGAATCAGACGCGAGGATGCGCATGGCTGTGCTTTGGGTAGAATTCAGGTGTATGGAATCAGTAACTGTTACAACCTGCCCTTCTACATGGACGCTAATCCTGCGGATCGATTCCTCGTTCGGGTAAAGATGACAATCTTTTGCTGTGACACAGATGATATCGTAGGTATCCGGTATCCCATCGCCATCATCATCAGAGTCGATGCTATTTGGTACTCCATCTTGGTCCGTATCCACTCCACCTCCCTGTCCCAAAGGCTGCGGAGGAACACTGGCATAGAATGTCAGTAGCGTGGTTTTTGTGGCGACAGCGATGAGAGAGCCATCTGGAGTAATGGCCAAGTCTACACCAATGTGATTGGTTACGATTCTGTCTTCTACAGGCCAAGATGCATCTCCAGCGGTTACATCGTACACAACAATGGAGCGAACTGATCCCGATGTCAATACTGCCAGTTTGGTACCGTCACCGTTGAATCGCATTTGGAGAATATCGACTATGCCTATCGAGCCATCATTCAGATTGAGTATGCTATGGAATGGGTTGCCCTCTGAATGATGTCGTACCCAAAGGGAGTCGCCAGAAGCCCAAGCCATGTACGATGAGTCAACTGAAAATGCGCAACTAGATACCCCAGAAGGCGCGGACCATTCCTCAATTACCGTACTATTCCCACGCCATCTGACAATAACTGCGCCATCACTGCTTCCACTGAGGATTCGGCTACTGTCGCTAGAATATGAAATACAGGAAACAGTACCAGAATGGCCAGCTGGATGAGTGCGTATAACGGTGGAATCCTCCATACTCCATTCTGTGAATCCACCATTCTCGTTTGGAATAGCATAGGTGGTGTCATCGTGATTCAAAGCAATAGAAGATACGCTAGAACCATCCTCAGAGAAATGCAATTGCTCCCAATCACTGACCCGCACAACGATTAGTGCCGGAGAGTTTGGTAATACACTTTCAAGACCCACAAGCAGGTATTGGCTATTATGGCTGAATTCCAGTTCACTTATGACATCCCCAATGGTGGTAGAGTAAACAGTTACTCGAAGATGTGCGTCAACAATTACGAGAGAGTCATGGTGGCTGCTGGCAATATACAACCCATCAGGCGAGGCTGCAACGGCGGTTCCAATCGAAGCTCCAATAGGATTCTCTACTCCTCCGGCCCATCCGTACCCAGCCATAACTTGCGGTGAAGCAACAGAAAGGAGGGCGAATAGAACAGACATGAAGCAGGCCGTCATCGTGGCCTTGCCTACCCCAAAACGAGTGTGACTCACAAAACTTGAATGTCGAGGTACCTCAAAGCACTATCGCACGTAGTGCGACTAGAATCGCGATATTTTGACAAATAGCTGATAACCAATAACACAGCACCATATTTCTATAAACAAATGATGATTTCTGCCGTATTATGCAATACCACAACTTAACAACTCCCTATAGCACAACTAATAGAATATATTGTACTACTCAGGCACCGATGAATACCATACCGTCAACATCAAAGGAAGATTTGATCAGACCACAATGCTGACCCTCACGCAGGAATCGACGTACACTCTCCCTACCCTCCTCATGATAGTCGATTGTCCTATCATTCACATACATCTGGACGAATTTTCTATTGGTCTCGTCATCAATACCGCGGCCCCACTTCTTCGCGAATTGTAGCGCTGCTTCGGGCTCGGCAATTGACTGTGCGATACTCAACCTGACCCACTCTGTAATCTTCTCACAAACGTCGTCACCGAGATCTTTGCGCACGACGTTGCCTCCGAGTGGTAGAGGCAGCCCCCCTGTCCGCTTATTCCACCAAACACCTAGATCCAAGATGACACTCAGGCCATGGTCAGCCCAGGTCAATTGACCCTCGTGGATGATTACTCCACAACGATACTCACCAGCAAGAATACGGGGGATGATTTCGTCGAATGGGACCACATCCACTTCTACATCCCCCCACGCCAACTTCAGGGCCATATATGCGGACGTCTTCATTCCCGGAATTGCAATTCGAGATGCCTTAGCCTCCTCTTCTGATAATGGCTCTGCAGATACTATCATTGGGCCATATCCCTCACCCATGCTTGCACCGCAGTTCATCAGGTTATAGTTATCTGCAATATCAGGGAAAGCATGTATGCTAACAGCGCTTACCTCATACTCGCAATTCATGGCTTTTTGATTTAGAGTCTCGATATCCAGCAGCACATGTTCAAACGTATATCCAGGGGTATCGATCAGACCATTGGTCAACGCATGAAACATGAACGCATCATCTGGGTCTGGCGAGTGACCTACTCTAATACGGACCATGTCTGATTGTGACATCGAATCGGCGTGCTAGGTCGAGCATATGACAAATTCGCAAGAAGGGGCTCACTGCATGTGCGGCGTGCTTAATAGACTGGGGCGAAAGCCATGGGATGAGTACCATGGTTGACCAGACCCGCTTGGCAGTCACAAAGGGTGAACTCGGTCCTATTTGTGACCACTGTGGTGAGTTGATGACATTTGGCGAATCTATGGTAATTGATGCCCAGTATGTTTGCTGGGAATGCTACCAGAAGTCCACGGGCGCCGAACCTTCAACAGACTCCAGTGAGAACCCCGGACTTCCTATACACTGATTCCCCCCATTCTTGAAGGGCTGGCTGCTCCCGGCAGTAGGGGGTCTGTCATGTCTGGTTGGGCAAAGTATGCGTTCAGATTCAGTGAATACTACCAGTCGCGCACAGTTGAGCAGATGTGGCTACCCCCTCGGCTAAGGTCCCGCGAGTGGATGTTTGACGGTTTTGATGACAGACCTCCAGAAAGACACCGTGGATTCGTTGATGGAAAGGGGTTGCTCGCCCATGTCACCCGTAAATCGCCAAAATCATGTTTCTACAGCACAGCCTACTACGAGGACCCTAATCAGCGCAAGATGACTGATAAAATCTGGCGTGGTGCTGACCTAATCTTCGATCTTGATGGTGACCATCTACCCGGGGTGTCCGGCGCCGATTTCCCAGCTATGATCAGCGACATTCAAGAACAAGCCTGGAGTCTGTGGAACGACTTCCTAGAATCTGAATTTGGATTTGAGGAAAAACACCTGCAAGTCACCTTCAGTGGGCATCGTGGATTCCATCTCCATTACCGTTCTCCAGACATATGGCACCTCGACTCAAGTGCTCGCCGCGAATTAGTTTCCCACATACGTGGTGAGGGTGTTGATGTGCAGGCGGTTCTGAAGGGGGCTGATTGCGCATGGCGTAGGCGGCTCTTACGAGGAGTTGATTCAGTTCTATCGAGATTGGACCGGGCTATTGTTGACGATGCCGATGGTAGGGCGGCCTTGACTGAGTTGAAGGCTATCATTGATGTTCGCTCAACTGCTGCCGATTCAGAGGTCTCTAGAATAGGTAAGGCGACTTTGCGCCAAGTAGCCGAAAAGGCACAGAATACTACTCGTCGGGAAAACCTCCAATCAGGCATTTCTCAAGGGATTCTGAAGCCAGTATTCGGAGGGCCGCGCTCCGGTAAGGAGCATGACCGCGTATTCCGTGAGTTAATCCGGGGTGATGGTGCTGTTGTGTTGGGAAATGCTGGAGAAACTGACGAAAACGTCACTATTGATGTGAAAAGAGTGATTCGCTGGCCCACCAGTTTGCACGGCAAATCCGGGATGCTTGTTACCGAGTTCCCGTTGTCACGCTTAGACCCCGACTCTAACAGTGCTTTCAAGCCATTATCTGAAGCAGTGCCTTGGGATATGGAAGAGCGCAACCATCGAGTTAGATCTATTATCGATGATTGCGTTGCTGAAATCGGTAATCAAACTGTGGAATTAACTACTGGTGAAGAGGCAGATGTTTCAGAGGGACTAGCCACCTTCCTCATCCTGAAGAAGTGGGCCGAACCTGTCCAAATTTCTTGACGAATACAATCCCCCGTATGCCCCAAACCTATGCGTTCTTCAGCATACGTTATAGGTGATTTCTTTCTCAAAGCAATTCGTCGGTGGTTGATTATGGTGAACTCAGAAGATGACTCCAAGCAGGTACCTCCCCCACCATCGCCTGCTGGCATGGCACCTCCCCCACCCCCATTGCCTCCTGCCGATGAACAACAAGCCCCAGTGCCGCCACCGATGCCGGAGCCTTCTGCAATGCCTCCTCCTCCACCTATGCCGGAAATGCCACCTCCCCTGGCCATGCCTGAGCCGACAGCAATGCCTCCACCCCCACCGATGCCA
>CAUZSM010000036.1:0-14537 GCA_963582685.1 Candidatus Thalassarchaeaceae archaeon
AAATTTCAAGATTCAAAGTGTTATTGCATTGAGGGAGGATATCGTACTGGTCAGCGGAGTTTTCAACGGCAAATTGCAGGTCACTGGACATGCAGTGCTGAATCAGCAGAATGTCATTGGGTGGCACGGTTTTCATGCCATTTACAATATCGACCAACATGAATGGATTGTCGCCGCAGCAGACGGATTCGTAGTTCAGGCAGCCGGGATGGCATCATCAGGCGTTGGCGGTAACGCGAATATGGTGTATGTGTCAACTCCGCCTGACTCCCAGGAAAATGCCCTTGTCTCGTCGGCAGCAATTGGAGTGATTGACAATAGCCTGAATTTCTACCCGATAAAGCATTTGACCGGCTCGATCGGACAGAATTTCAACATCATTTCCACGCCCCATAGTCTGTTGATTTCAGGTGAGCACTCTGGAATCACCATTGACGAAATAGACATCGATACAGTGGGTGGTGTCGATGGTTTCCTGCTATCGCTATATCCGTCAAATTTCAACACAGGCTGGTCTCGCTCCATTGGTTCAGGGGTGGACGACGCAATGCGCGAGGCATGTTGGTTGGATACCGGCCACGCTCTGTTCAGCGGCAACTTTGGAGACACTACATTGTTTCCTGTGGGTAATAGATCCCCCATTTTTGTGACCCCCGCCGATGTCCCAGACGGTGACGAAGTCGGTGATATCGTAGTGATAATCAACCGGTTTGGCGAATACGTCAACATTTTTCCCACCCAGTTCTCAGAAACTCATTGTCATGGCTTCGCAGGCGGTGGATTCCTCGGCATTTTCGAGGATGATTTCGACTTCCAGGGTCACCAATACTCCAGTCTAGGTTTGTCCGACTTCTCCGTGACTCATCTTGTGCATGATGAGGACCTTGATGGGTACGGACCTGCAACCGATTCTTTCCCCTCCGATGCAACCCAGTGGTCAGATGTGGACGAGGATGGCTTTGGCGATAATCAGAGTGCAGGTGCCACCACACCAGATGCGTGCATCGATGTTCCCGGAACTTCTACCGCGGACTCATTTGGCTGTCTTGACCGAGATGGAGACGGTTGGTCGAATGATGCCGACGCCTTCCTCAATGATCCATCTCAGTGGTCGGATGCTGACTTCGACGGCTTCGGTGATAATCCCGAGGGGAACACCCCTGATGCGTGTACTCAAACTAGTGGAACCTCGGCGATGGGTGGTGTGTATGGTTGTGTAGACAATGATGGGGATATGATGGCCGATTTTGGTGACCCTTTTCCCCATGAAGGGACGCAGTGGCACGATGAGGATGGAGACGGTTTCGGCGACAACCTCTTCGGTGTCAATCCCGACTTTTGTCAAGATGCGTTCGGTATGAGTTACATCGATATGCATGGTTGTCCTGACCAAGATAGCGATGGGTACAGCGACGCAGGCGATGCCTTCCCTGCTGACCCTACTGAATTCCGCGATACCGACTTCGATGGAGTTGGAGACAATAGCGACCGCTTCCCCATCAACCCAGACCAACAGACCGATAGTGATGGTGACCTATTTGGTGACAATATCAACGGATTCCAAGGCGATGCCTTCCCCGATGATTCCACCCAATGGAAAGATGTCGATGGTGACCTCTGTGGCGACAATCCAAACGGCAATTCCAGTGATAAGTTCCCGCTCGATATCACTCAGTGTGTGGATGCCGATGGTGATGGCCATGGCGACAATCCAACGGGCAATCTTGCTGACCATTTCCCTGATGATGCAAGTTATTGGGCTGATGAAGATGGGGACGGTATCCCAGATGAGTTGGACGATGACCGCGATAACGACGGCCTGATTGATTCTGAGGATGCCTTCCCCGACAATCCGTTGTGGAAGTATGATACCGATGGCGACACCATTGCTGACTTGGTGGATACCGATGACGATGGAGATGGATTCACCGATAGTGCAGAACGGGATGCAGGAACCAACCCCTTGAGTGCAGCAAGTCACCCGATTGAAGGCATCACATTATTCGGCATCGAGTTCGGTGTTTGGGATATCATCGGCATTCTCGGCGGTGGTCCCCTCGCCATCTGGCTTGGCTTCGGCCTATTCACCCGCAACGCGCGAGCGAATAGATTTCATGAGGAGATGGAGGAAACAATGTCGCAGAGTGAATTGGAAGAGGTCGCCAAGCGATATGAGAGGGCCTTGATGTTGCGCTTGCTCGGTCCACATCAAGGACTCCGCCTTGAGAGAGTCCGTGCTGAGCGCGACGACGCAATCGAGCAGGCAGAACATACCTTGTCAGCCGACTTGGTGTGAATCAGCCCTGATTGTAGGTGATTCCAAAGCCACCACGTGGGTGATTCCATGACACGGCACCTTGGTCGCACATGATGAAGCAGGTGCCGCACTCAACACAGTCCTCGTATTGGAATTTCATCTTCTCAAGCCCTTGGTCGCGGAAGTTGTAGCATTGTGCAGGACAGCCCCAGACGCACATCATATGAGAGCAGTCGTCGCATTTGTCAACATCGACGATGATGTGAGCGTGCTCGTGTGCATCGATGTTGTATCCAATCAGGCCAAGACCATTTTTGATGTCGTAGGTGAATAGGCCGAGTTGTTGTTTTACTTCACTCATCATTCCACCTCACAACTTACGACCTAGCAACCCTATCCGAATCAGGTTGAGCCAGCCCATGCCCTTCTTGTATGCCTTGTTCTTCCCTCGTAATTCCTTCCTTGTTCCTAAGAAGACTTTCTCCGCTGTTACCTTTTCCTCACCAATTTCACGGAATACTCGGTTTGCAGTCTTACCGACTAACTCAGGAACCCAAGTGAAGTTGGCATCATCATTGAGGAACTTGGTCGCTGGTTCGAATCGCTTGAGGTCTCGGAAGATGTAGGACGCCTTCAGCGACTTGGTGTAGGTCGAGTTCAGTGCTTCCGCGCTGACATCGCCATCAGCGATGCACTTGGCGATGGCAGTGCCGGCGAGTTTGCCGGAGTGGAGCGCGTTATTCATGCCTTGAATCATCATGCCGTTGGCGAAGACGAGACCAGCAGCATCGCCAACGACAATCGCCCCATCACGGGCGAATCGGTGTGGCATTCTGTGTAGCCCGAACTCCGGACAGAGGTGGCCAGAATATTCGAGGACCTCGCCGCCATCAATCAGAGCGGCAATCGCCGGTTGCTCCTTGAATGCTTGGTACAAATCGTAGGTATGCAGACCCTGTGGCAGAGACTTCAGTTGCACGATGATGCCGCAGGAAACGGTATCTCGATTGGTGTAGAAGAACCCACCACAGCGAGGCATTTGACCGGCGGTGTCTGGATAATCCTGCCATGCCTGCTCCGCCATATCTCCATACAAGGAAAGTGCGAGTTCCATCGCCATTCCGCTGGGGGGTCGCGAATCGTCACCTGCGAAGCAGTTGAAGCGCTCATCGATGCGTTCCTTTCCGAGGTGAATAACCTCCTTGACGCCCAGCAACATATCATCTTTTGACTGGGCGTGCAGCATTGAATCGAAGTGATAGCCTCGGGTCAGCACCGAGTTGCTCCCCTCTGCGATGACGACGACCTTGCTGGTCATCACCTCACCATCCTGCACGATACCAGAAATGGTGCCGTTGCGAATCGCCTCTACGGTATCCTTGGGGAGATTGTCGACCTTCCACTTCTGCGCTCCACCTTCGCCCGAATCTGCTGCCGGGTCTGTCAGGTCACGCGCGGTGTAGGAATTGTGGTCAAGTCCATCGATGTGAAGTTGGTCGATCTTGATGCCGGCCATGACAAAGATGCCCGCTTCCTCCATCTTCTCAGCGAGCCAAGCATCAGTCTTAGCGCGCAGGACCGACCAAGCGGCTCGCTGACTGGGCTCTTCGGTCCCTCCGGTTCCATCCCACGATGCGAATCTACCTTCGACGAACACTGCGTCATCGTTGGTGAGGAATCCGACCTTCTTGTGATTGATGCAGCGCTCGATGCCATTGCACTCCATCTCCCAGTTGCCGATGAACTCCTCGAATGCATCGAGTTCACGTCCCCACAGGATGCCGCCGCTCATGTTCTTGGCACCCACAGGGTCACCTCGTTCAACGACGAGGATGCGTTCTCCTTCGATACCTTCCTTGAGTAGTTGGAATGCTGTTGCGGCCCCGGCCATGCCTGCGCCAATGACGATGACATCGAAGTCGGTCTCGTCGCTCATAGCATCCCTCTGACGCGTAGTCCACCTACGGTGCGCCCTTCAACTTTCACTTGCTATCTCCCCAACCGATATGTGCTGGAGGCCGAGTGGGCAAACATGGTCACTGCCTCGGCCCCAGGGAAGTGTATCCTGTTTGGCGAGCACGCGGTGGTGTATGGGCATCCTGCCGTGGCTGTGGCAATCGATGCTCGATTGACCGTATCAGTGCGTGAGGGAGTGGACAAATGGTCCATCGATGGCATGCACTTCTCCGAAGAAAAACATCCGCATCTCACCTACTTGCATAACCGGTTATGGGATGGTGATGCGTTGGCTTTACAGGTCACATCGGAGATTTTTGGTGCTGCTGGATTAGGCTCAAGCGCAGCGCTTTCATCAGCATACTCCGCAGTGTTGTTAGAGTTACAGAACCCCGGTTCCTCCGCAGCCCAACTCCCCCTGATTGCCGAGTGTGCGCACCTTGCAGAAGCGGCAGCGCAGAGTGGTCGGGCCAGTCCGACCGACAGCAGCACCAGTTCTCTTGGGGGGTGTGTTCTAATCAGCGATGAGAGAGACGACGACGCTGAATGGCAATACACTCGTGAATTGGAGGTCGCCGGTGAGGCAAGGCGTTGGGAGGTGCATCGAATTGACTTGCCAGCTACTTTTGCCGAGGCAAGCATCGTCATCGGCTTCACTGGACGTCCGGGTCCGACCGGAAAGATGGTGGCTAAGGTTGCAGACATGCTTGAGAGCAATCCCGACCGGATGGAAGACATCGACCGAATTGGCACCGTGACTCGCGCAGGTGTGACCGCATTGAGACTCGGCAATATTGAGGCAGTAGGAATCGCGATGGATGAATGTCACAGATTGCTTCAAGGAATCGGAGTCTCTGATGAGGGTCTTGACCGTCTTGTCGAAGCGGCTCGGCCTTATGCGTACGGGGCGAAGATGACCGGCGCGGGCGGTGGTGGATGCATGCTTGCTCTCACAATGGATGCAAGGCGTTGTGCTGAAGCGATTGAACTTGCAGGAGGGCGCACTCTGATTTCACCTCTCGGAGTTGAAGGAGTGCGAATTGAGCAGTCATAATCACTACTTCAGAGTGTGAGAACTTCACGAGGGGTGTAATGAGGCTCTGTAATCGCCTCGTATTCGTGCTACTCAAGCCGAACAATGCTATTTGCTATGCTGGTTATCAGTTAAAAGTCAGTTATAAGCAAAAACGGCCTTTCCTTTATATAGGGCGGTCGAGTCGCGACCGCCATGGCAAAGAAGGATGAAAAGAAGTCCACGAAGTCCACGAAGTCAACGAAGTCAACGAAGTCCAAAAAGGACGAGAAGGCCCTTGTCAAGGATGAGAAGCCGATGTCGAAGGACGAGGAGCGCCTCACGGTGGTCAACGTCGTCGCCTCCACCCGCGTGGCGGAGGAACTGAACCTCCCCGACATCGCGATTCAGCTCAATTGCGAATACGAGCCTGAGCAGTTCCCCGGAGTCGTCTACCGCGTGGTCGACCCCAAACTCGCGATCCTCATGTTCCGCTCCGGCCGGGCTGTTTGCACCGGCGGCAAGAACCGGGCCAATATCCACACCGGCATCGAGCGCATGATTGACGATCTGCGCGCAGCAGGCATTGAGACATGGGATCTGAAAGACGTGAAAATTGAGGTGCAGAATATGGTTGCGACTTACGCCTTGCACTATCCAGAGGATTACGACGGCCGCGACAAGTGGACCGATGAGCCTCAGGCCGGAGAGCCGCGCAAACTCAATCTCAACCACTTGACATTCCACCTGCCTTTCGACAAAGTCGAATACGAGCCGGAGCAATTCCCCGGATTGATTTACCGACTTGACTATCCCAAGGTTGTCTGCCTGATTTTCGGTAGTGGCAAGATGGTGATTACCGGTGCCCGCCACAAGGACGAGATTCTTGAAGCGGTGCAGATTATCCAAGACGAACTCGCTGACTTGTTGTGAGTATGTCTCTGACCTGTCAGGAAAGGGCAATAGGTATAGTGCCTGAAGGGAGTGCCATGAGCAAGACTGCTCCGCTGGCCGACGTGGTTGGTTTTGCTGAGGCAGATGAGTTAGTGAGCGCAGCTTCTCCTCGCCCTATCCTTGCTAATTTGGTTAAACTCACTCACACCAGTATCGTCCTTACCGTCAGTTGGGGTTGGCTGGTGCCATGGCAGCCGATATGGTGGTTGAATGCCTTCGGGATTCCATTGATGATCTTGCATTGGATAACCAATGACAAAGTGTGCTTCTTGACCACTTTAGAGGACTCTCTGCGAGGAGATGAGAGAGCCGGCACACCAGACCAAGCACCATTCATGCCTAGATTGGCCGCCATCTTCGGAATCACCATCAATGAAGACCTCAATACCAAGTTGGCTTACAGCGTGTCGATATTTTCTTGGTGTGTCTGTGTAGGACGGATTGCTTGGCCACACCTACCGATATGAACGGGGTATCTCGATGGCGGAGGTTTCTCTCCTGCGCAGAATCGCAGCGAAGGGAGTCCGTCTCACTCATCTTCTGATGATCGCGTTCATTATGTTTGGTTGGGCGTTTCCTTGGCCGACTGCATGGATGATTCACGTGGTCCTCACACCGCTTACTCGCCTGCACTGGCGACTCAATGTGAGACGATGCATCCTGACATCGTGGGAAGTGCAGTTGCTGGGTGAGGAATTGTTAGCCGTCCATGAGGAAGGTTGGTTCCTCATGGAAATCGTGGAATCCGTCTCTAACTGGCGTCCTCCAACCAAGTTGACCCGCCAAGCCATGGCGGTATGGATGTGGGCTGCAACCGCCGCTTCCGCTGCTAGAATCTGGCTGCAGTATGGCGTTTAAACCAAATATTTTCTACAATCTGACCTGCGGTGTGTTGATGAGGCGCGGCCATGCTGGCTACCCTATGGGTAGCCGAATGCATGGACTCCGGTTCGCCCCACTTCTATTGGTGGGGCTTCTGATACTATCATCGATTTCAGCCGCCTATTTAGGTGTCAATTCAGCCTCAGAACTGGAAGACGATGCGAGCAATTCACTGCAATTCTCCTCACATAATAGTGGAACTGCGGTAGATGTTCCTTCGTGGCGGTTGGGAGATGAATGGGTTTACGACGGCTATTTCAACGTCGCTGGACTGATTGCTTCTGGCGGTGTATCGTCCAACGTCCAAACCTTGACTGGAGATATGGTATCGGTGCTGGAAAGCATTGATATCATGACGGTGGAGAACCGCTCATCACTTGTTTACACTGTAGAATCAATTGGTGCTTTCAGAGCAAATGGCGTCACCCTAGACACGTACAGTGGCGACCTCATTGTTGACTACTTAGGTGTCGAGGAGTACCGCGCATCTGATTTGTCTCTAATTTCACGCTCGATGGCCTTGAATGTCGATTTCAGCACATTTGGCGGCTTCATCACTATCGACGTGGCTGACGTGACGATTCTGACCTCCTATTCGCCACCGCTGGAGGTTTACGATTTCCCACTAGCAGTTGGCGAGAATTGGGAATCAAGTTACACAGTGACGGTGCAGTGGTCGGGTTCTTCAGATTACATCGCCCTCCCCGCAGATGAGACGACCCAGTCGGAATCAGACCACGTGGTGGTTGGAATTGGCAACCCTGGAGTCCCATATACCGGCTGTGGTAATTCCTACAACATCACAACCTACAATTCGACGACTGGTGCAGTTACAGATTTCGTATGGTATTGCCCTCAGGTCGAAGGTGATGCTTGGCGCCACTTTGAGCAAGACTTGGGCCTTATCCTAGATTTCAAACTGAAGGGGTATACACCTGCATCCCAATCTCGAGTTATTACTGTCACACCAGCATTCCCGGCGTGGATTCCAGACGCTGACCTAGGAGCATGGGTCAATGTAACAGATGCAGGTGGAAGCCCGATTTCGGGCGAGTCTGTAGAGTTCCGTTATGAGGCTGAGAGTGACACTCGCACGCTATCCACTGCTGCCAATGGTTCTGTATTTGCTGTGTTTAACACTGGCCATTTCACTGACCCATCCCCGACGACTTTCGACTATGCATCACACGGTGTGATTGGCTGGATTTCATCTTCAAACCAGATTGGTGTTTCAACTCTCACCCTCGATGAGAATTTGGTTCAGGTCGATATTGCTACCAGTGCTGGTGGGGTCAGCGTCACTCGTGTGAGAGGTGACGAAAGCATGCTATTGACTCCGGTGACTGGATTCAATGCGATACCGGGGGATTCCTTGACGTTCAGCGTGCCTGTGGTAAACAATGGAATCCTATCTTCACCTGAGACCGAACTTGAAGTTGCAGCACCGGATGGCTCGACCAGCAGAACCGCCGTTCCAGAGTTGCCCCCACGCGGCTCAATCACTGTCGATGTGACATGGACAGTTTCAGGTGGTCAGCAGGTCGGAGTGGTCGGAATCGACTTTGAGGCTGACCCAGATAGACTCATCACCAACGACGCCAACTTGAGCAATAACGCCGACACCTTTGAGATTTTCATCGGCCGTCTGCCTACAGCGATGATGGGCAACGTTGGTCCTACTCAGACATTCACCACGATTCAGTTCGATGCAAGTGGCTCGACCGACCCTGACGATTCAGCCGACCCTGATGGTGGTGGAGTGTTCTGCACCTTCGCAGTTCAGAAAGTAGATGGCAATACCGCACTCTATCATGAGGAGGACTGCCTGCTGGAGTGGGAATGGTCGGATGATGGAACATATACAGTAGGGGTGACGGTTACTGATGACGAAAATGACGCCGCCTCCACATCGCAAGACATCGTAATCATCAATCGCCCTGCGTTAGTGACAGTCGGCTCAAATACTGGCTCGGTCATGGTAGGCGAGGAAGTCACATTCAATGTCCACAATCACTCCGATATCGACACAAACACACCGGAGGCACCCATCGCCATACTATGGGATGCTGTATGCGATGAGGGCCGCGTAACACTCACCTGCACCGTTCGACCGGAGATAGAGGGAATCTACACCATGCAGGTTACCGCTGTCGATGACGATGGTGCAGTTACAATTGCTAGCAAGTCGATTGACATCACCAACATCGGACCGCACGACGCCTTCATCACCGCGACCGATAATGAGAGCGGTGCTGAACTTGTCAAGGACAGTCAGATGGTCTGGAATATCGATGAGGACCAGACAATCGACATGATGGGTCACGCCTCAGATTCTCCTAATGACCTGCCCTATCTGCGCTGGGAGTGGCAGCCTGATATCGACGTCGACCCGAACTGGCATGAGGTATACAATGGCGCGACGTCCAGTGTCAGCGCCACCTATACTGAGGACGGGTTGCATGTGATTGCCATGGAAGTCTTCGACGATGACGAGGAGAGCACAGGCGTAGTGAACGGTTGGGTCAGGGTACACAACATCCCGCCTACCATCGAGCCATTCGATGAAAACTCGATGCCACCTGTTTGGGAAGATTCGGTCGCAGATATCACTGGAGTCTATTCGGATACTCCTTCGGATGTAGATTCGTTGGTCGCATGCTGGGACCTTGACCCATACATGAACTCCGATTCAGATGGAAGTGCAGATGATGATTGTGACATCACTGGAGCACACCTAGCGCACTCATGGCCGATTGCGGGAGTCTACAGGGTCATATTCCACGTGACAGATGATGATGGAGAGATAGTCACTCAGAAGGTGAATGTCTCCGTAGCCAACAAGGCTCCAAAAGCCAACATCAATGCTAGCACCATTGAACCGACTACCGGAACCGACTTCCGTATTACAGCCGAAGGGTCAACCGACACACCGTCAGATGTGAATCTCCTGCGATATTTGTGGGATTTGGACACAGAAGTAGACAGTGATGATGATGGCTATACGGACAATGACATCGATGCAACCGGCTTTGAAATCTGGATATCGTTTGAGAAATCTGGCTATCATAGCATCAGGCTGATGGTGTCAGATGAAGCTTCTACCGATACCGCAGACCTCACTTTCTATGCCCAAGAGGAAGAAACTGGATTCTTCACCTTCCTATCCACTGGCGGTGGTGGAGCAACTGCCGCCATCGTGATTCTAGGTCTGTTGTTCGTGATGCTTCTGCTGGTTTTGGGCTTGACAGTGGTCCGCAACCGCCGCGCTGAAGAAGAACCGGAAATGTGGCAATCACCAATTCCAACCTTTGACCCCGGTGAGTCACCGATAGAAGCGCCACCATCCGAGATGTTCACCTCGGGTCTTTCACCGGATGCTCCACCAATACCCGCTGATGGACTACCAGAAGGTTGGTCAATTGAGCAGTGGAATCACTACGGTCATCAGTGGGTCGCACAAAATGTTGTGAGTGAGCCTGTTGCAGAAGCGAACCTACCGAGCGTGGAGCCTACCACCGCTTTCGATTCGATTGATGCAACGCCAGCCCCGGCAGAGCCATCTGAACCGGCACCGGTCACTCCAACAGAGGACATTGACCCGTGGGAATTCGATCTGTGAGGTGAACCGCTGCGGTCGATTTACAATTTATTCGGGCTACCATCAGCCAAGAAAAGTGGGACCAAGGATGCAGTGCCTCTCGACGCTGAACTGATTCCAGAATCGACCGCTTCTGACCGTCCTGTGCATGAACTCCAGTTCCACGACCTAGCGCAACAGCGCTGGCTTGATTGGTCTCGCTCGCACCTGCCCGGGCCTCAAAGAGGGCTGCGTTATGTGCGCCCGGATGAGATGCACAGAATACCTCTCGACGGCATCCATGCTCGAGTGAATCAAGGCGATACAGTTGTTGTTGACCTCTCCATCCTTGCTCATATGGATTCCCAGCGGGCCGCGCTGACTCGGCAATTACAAGGCGTTGGCGATGCGGTTGGTTGTCCTGTGTTTGCACTCGACGAACAGGAGTACCTGCTATTGGTGCCTGGGCGCGGTGTAAGTGTGGATACCGAGACACATGAACTCGGCACGCAGCCGGGCATCATAGACTGATTTCAGCCGCGATGGCTGCGTACCACGTGCGACCAAGCCAGTCCATCAGGTCCTGCAGTCAGCCGGTCAAGTCCGTATTGGCACAGCAATGCTCGCCAAGTTTCTGGGTCTGGCGGGCCGCGTCCACGGCCCTCATAGTCAGCATGCAGCAGGTTTTCCACTCGCAAGACGGCCAATTTTGCCACCGCACCGGGCAGGTCATGAATAGCGACCAATTCGCATTCAAGTGCGACCGGTGCCATTGGATGAAGCGGTGGCCAATCATCACCACTTGCACTGGCCATCGGCTCCTCCTTCAGCCCATCCCATTCGCTCTTGCTCGCAGGTATTGGTGTTGCAGTGTGGTCGACCAGATGCGCTGCATCCCAAGTCGCTGGCAGCGGCATCACCGTCACCTTAGCACCGCTCTTGTCTTCGCTTGCAACGCCACCCTCCATCAAATTGACAAGTGTGTCACGCGGCCGCCCTGCTCGGTCTTCTGATAGACTGACACCGAGTAGAGGCGGGTGGTTGGACAGAACGCAAACAGATGTCACCGGGCACAAGTTGGCTACTCCTTCTGATGAAACACTTGAGAGCAGCATCAGTGGGCGGGGAGCAATTGCAGCAGCCAGCCATCCAGCTCTCTCCTGATGGTCGAGGTGCTCCATCGGCGTGCTCGTTGCGCTATCACCGAGCGGCTCCCCAAGGTGAGTTGGGACTTTGCGTTCCTCCTCGCCATCGGTAGTGAACCAGTCATCCAATTCACCGCGTTCTACCTCATGTAGAGAGTACGCGGTGAAATCGCGGTAGGCTTGCCATCGGCGGATTTCTTCAGGGTCCTCGTCGCGGTCGTGCTTACGATTCATGCTGTTGTCAGCATACAATACACAGCGCCGCAGAAAATCAACGACCGCGGCCTTTCCGTCACTCATCTTCTCGACCCCGCTTCGCCTCGTACTCCACTCTCGTCATGATGAACTTCGCGGGTACCCCTACCCATACCTCGTCAGCGGGTATATTCTTGTCAGCAACCGCACCTGCACCGACTACTGCACGCTCGCCGACGGTTACACCGGGAAGAACAGTGGCCCCTCCGCCAATCACTGAACCAGCCTTGACGATGACTGGCTGCCACAATGCAGAGTCGTTGCTTGGCGGATGCCTGTCGTTGAGTAGAGTGACATTTGGTCCGATGAAGCAGTCATCTCCCAATTCACAGCCATCAGCGATGTATGCGCCCCCTTGGATTCGGACACGATTTCCGATAGAGACACCGCGCCCGACATGGGCGAGGCAACCTACAGACACCGATTCACCAAAGGTGCAGGCCGCTCCGACCATGCAAGGAAGCCATGCTGCGCCGCCATTCGGCAACTCCATCCGCTCTCCGCCTGCCGTTGCGACTCCCAGATTCTCTATTGCCGACATAGGACCAACTCACTCGATTTCTAGGTCATACATCAGCCTCTCAACGTGACCTTTGGCCCTCACTCCGTAACCGACCCAAGACAGGTTCCCATTCGGGGAGATTGCGAAGGTTGAGCGGATGCACCCGAGGAAGGTACGCCCGTACAACTTCTTCTCAGTCCAAGTTCCGTAGACTTCGTGGAGTTCAAGGTCCGAATCGATGATGAGTTCAAAGTTCAATTCGTGTTTGGCTGTGAACCGCTCATGTGACTTCGCCGAGTCCTTGGACACGCCTATGACTCGCCAACCTACTGCCTCTAGTCGGGACTTGCTGTCCCGGAAATCACAGGCTTGAACGGTACAGCCAGGAGTGGAATCCTTTGGATAGAAGTAGAGGATGACCCCAGTACCCGCAGCAAGGGTCTCGCTGAGACTGAATGTGCTGCCATCGGTTAGGGTCGCATCGAAGTCCGGGGCCGCATCGCCGACCGACAGATGTCTTGCCATTGTCGCCGCGAAGCGGCGACCCCTCTCAAAGCCGACGGCTGAGACAACTCAACTTTTACTGTGCTTGTTTGCAGCAATTCTAGCTTTTGATGCAGCGAATGAGCAGATAGGGCATGCTAGCATATCGTGATGGCGAGCCGGGCAATACTCCCTGCCGAAATAGATGATTTGCAGATGCCGACGTGCCCATTCATCTTCGGGAAATTTCCGTTTGAGGTCCTTTTCAGTTTGAACAACGTTGCGACCGTTCGACAGACCCCAGCGTTCGGCTAATCTGTGGATGTGGGTATCAACTGGGAACGCTGGGACTCCAAATGCCTGCACCATTACGACGCTCGCCGTCTTATGCCCAACACCAGCGAGCGCTTCCATTGACTCAAAGTCAGCAGGAACCACGCCATCGTGTCGCTCGACAAGTTGCTCAGCCATTCGCTTGAGATTCTTCGCCTTGGTTGGAGCCAAGCCGATTTCACGAATGATGTCGCGTATCTCATCCACCTCAAGCGCAGCCATCTTTGCAGGGGTGTCAGCCATATCAAATAGCGTCGGAGTGACTTGATTCACCTTCTTGTCAGTTGTCTGTGCTGACAACATCACCGCGACTAGAAACGTGTAGTGGTCGCGGTGGTCGAGTGGAATGGGTTGCTCTGGATACAACTCGTCTAGAACCGCTCCAACGCGAGCGGCTTTCTCCGCTGACTTCATTCCAGTTCCACCTGCGACGCATCGGAGCGGGATCCAAGCCATATTCCTACTGCAATACAGCCGAAGAACGGCCCGTAACAGACTAGATTGAGGCTGGCACTCCATTCGTCAGGAGCTCCGATAACGAGCCAAGCTATCAGGGAGAGGAACATACCAGGTAGTGCTGCGATGCAGCCGAACACAACTGCCTTGCCCAATCCCATGTCAGTGTCCTTCAGTGGGTGGCTGAATAAGGTTCCCGAATGCTAGTTGGCTCTATGTATCATCCACAATTGTTCAATTGAGGAATTGACTTTCCAATTGGGAACCTGAGCGACAATTAAGCACATCATCCTTGGTCAGCCAGCCCTTTTTTGCTATCTGCACACCGAACCAAACATCAGCCAAACCCTTGGTTGAATGCGCATCCGGGTTAATTGCGATAGGAACACCCTGTTCCTTGGCGTACTTGCAGAAGCGCCAGTCGAGGTCTAAGCGGTAAGGGCTGGCGTTGATTTCCACGACTTTCATCTCTCCCTCAGCGTTCAGCTCACCCATTCTTCGCAGCACAGCGTGCAAATCGACCTCAAATCCATCTCTTCCACCGAGGATTCTACCGGTCGGGTGTCCTAGGATGGTGAAGGTAGGATTCTCGACTGCTTTGATGAGCGCCTCAGTATTGTCCACCTCGTCACGTTTCTTCCATGTCGGAAGTTGGTGGACGCTGCCAACGACATGGCTGAAGATGCTGCGAACTTCGTCAGAGTAGTCAAGGCTGCCATCAGGAA
>CAUZSM010000037.1:0-14424 GCA_963582685.1 Candidatus Thalassarchaeaceae archaeon
CAAACACGAACCAAAAGAAGAACACAACGGTGAGGCCGCCTAATGTAACGCCTGCAATCGCCCATGACTTGCGGCTCATGGATACCCGAACACACGGTAACATATCTGCTTATCCAAGCAGAAATTGGATGGTTCGAATATCCCCAGCACAGGGTGGGGAATGCCCGGAAATTTCTGTTTGCTTCTGCTTATCTCAGCAATAATCACCGCGCGAATCAGTAGTCGTAGATATTGTCCCAGTAATCATCGAGAATTGCAAGTGCTTCACCGATTGGTAATACGGAGAGGGTTTCATCTTCGGCTTTGATGAGTAGTCGCATGTCTACCAACTTGCCTACTGCATCATCGACCTCAAAGTCGATGTCATGGCCAAAGGTATCCAACAACCATCCCTCAATACGGTCATCGAGTTGCTCTTCGTTGTAGCGTTTGCCAGCCTCCACATGTAGGAAGATGTAGGCGAGTAGCGCTTCCTTCACTTCTTGTTCTTCACTCAAATCGACAATCATATTCAACACTGCAGCGTTGTTGGCCTGACCCTTGAAGTACAAGTCCTTTGACACTTGAGTCTGATATCTCTCACGTGTTTTCTGATATGACATATAGGACTTCAGTACGTACATACCAAGCGCAGACAGTAGGCCACCTATCACCGACAAGGATGTGTCTCCAGTTCCTACTCCTAAGAGCAGGGGTCCAAATTTCATCAAAAGGGTAACTAATCCACCAACCAGAGGTGCAAAAATTTTGATTTTGTCGAGATTTCTCATCTGTGGTGATGTGTTTGGGAATATTGTTTCAAGGTCGAGTTTTGGCACGGTTTTGAACAAGCGAAGATGCAATCCTTTTCCCTCATTGCCTTGGTAATGTTTCATTCGCTTGCGTTCCGCGAACCAGGACTCTTCATGGAATTCAAGGATTTGGATGACACGATCGAAGGCATGTATTGTCACAGCCTCTTTCTTTAGGCCAAACATCGATGTGCGCTCATCCTCAATCGAAATCTCACCAAGTTTGTACAACTTCATGGTCTTGAGTTCATCAAATCGAACAACGAGACTAATTGGAAATACATCTTCTCCTTCAAGCGCTTCTTGCATCTCCTCGTCGCTGATTTCCTCCCAGTTACCATCTATGAGGAACTCGTCAAAAGTTGAAAGGAACTGTTCGGTCCTATCCGAGTTAGCGTCACTGATTTGATCAGGGTCCATTTCTTCGTAGAGTCGCTTGAGATTCTCAAGTCCTCCATGCGATGAGTGATGCCAAATAGCCTCTAGCATCTCGCTCATTTTGGCGAGGCCGTCGCGCATCTCCTCATCAATTCCATCGAGTAGGAATATGGCGTCCTTGACCTTGGCGCGTGATACGGGGATGTATTGTTGTCTCCCGTCTCCCATGATATTGGATTCATGTTCCTGTTATTACTGATTACTAGGACTTAACCTCAAGACACTCCTAGTCACAGAGTGGTCTATATCCAGACATCATTAGATGCGGTTAATTCACCTTCTGTATTGCCTGTATTCACGACTCCACGAGGTTCAACGAGCATGATTTTGCATTCGGTTTGAGCACACGGCTTGTGTTGAATCCCTTTCGGGACCACATACATGTCACCCTCATTCAATTCTACAGTCTCGTTCTCAAACTCTATTTTCATCGTACCTTCAATCACGATGAAGACTTCATCGGTATCTTCGTGATTGTGCCAAACAAAATCCCCCTTGAGTTTGACCAATTTGAACTGATAATCGTTCATCTCTGCGATTATTTTTGGCGCCCAATGGTCTGAAAACTTGGATAATTTCTCCTTCAAATTGATTTTTCCCATTTGTTTTCCCCACTTTGTCCTGTGTCAGAAGATACCCATGTCCATCAATGCGTCCTCGGACGCATGTGTACGCGGGTCCCAACGCGGCGACCAGACCAGATTGATGTGAACAGAATCGACACCTTGGGTGGAAAGGGCCGCTCGATGGGCAGCTGCCATGATTTCTGGTGCTACTGGGCAGCCCGGACTTGTCAGAGTCATGTCTACCTCACAATGTGTCTGTCCTTCACGGTCCTCGAAGCGCACTCCGTAGACCAAGCCCAACTCGACGATGCTGATTTCCATCTCGGGGTCCTCAACCTCCTGCAAGGACTCCAATACCGCATTTTCTTCCACTGACATCACTCAATACCTCCATTGTTGCCTATCAATCGAGCCGCCTCGCTTCTGACTCTCTCGAACATATTGAGGAATCCATTGGAGCGACTAGGTGTCAAACTTGCCTTCAGCCCCATCTCCTCTATGAAGGCCGGTGAGAAGTCGACCACCTCTGCTGGTGGCAATCCGTTCACCGCTAGGCAAGTGATCGCCATCAGACCCTGCACAATCTGTGCATCGGCACCACCTCTCATGCGAAATCCACCTGAATCGTCCAACTGGCACTCGATGTGCGCTTCGGATTGGCATCCGTGAATTCGGTTAGCCTCATTCCATTCCTCGGAGGTCAGTACATCAGCCCTGCTCGCCCAATCGAATAGCATCTCGTAGCGCTCCATCGGGTCAAAAACATCGGCGAATTCTTCTATCGCCTCTTGTAGCCGATCTGGCCAACTTCCCGTACCCCAAGCCATGTTTTCACCTCAAGCGAATTTTTCGACTACCTCTCGTAGATGTTCGACGAATGCCACGGCTTCCTCGCGTGTGTTGTAGAGATAGAATGAGACGCGGTTGGTGCTGGTGACTCCAAATGCGCGAAGCAGTGGCTGAGCGCAGTGATGTCCGGTTCGCATGGCGAATCCACCTGCATCCATCAGTCGTGCGAGGTCTTCGGAGTGTAAACTATCGTGGAGGAATGAGACGACTCCACTGCCTGCATCGCTGTCGTGTTCACCGTGCACTGTCATGCCGTCAATTCCACGAATCTGCTCCGCAGTCCACCTGCCAAGCCCTCTGCAGTGTGCGTGAACCTCGGTCATATCGAACTGAGAGAGCCACTCGATTGCTGCGCCCCAACCAATCGCCTCTGCAATCTTCGGGGTGCCGGCTTCAAACTTCTGCGGACCTTTCTGGTAGGTTGAATGGGTGAGGTGAACTTCCTCTATCATGTCGCCTCCGCTCATGAACGGAACCATCTCGGCCATGGTATCAGAATCGACCAGCAGGCAACCAATTCCGGTCGGCCCGCACATTTTGTGACCTGAGATGGCGACGAATTCTGCGCCAAGTGCTGCGAAGTCGATACGATGGTGTGGTGCACCTTGAGCGCAGTCAATCAGCACCTTAGCGCCCGCTCCGCCTCGCCCGCGCCCATGGGCATCAGCAATGATACGCTCAATCGGGTTGCTGGTGCCCAGCACATTGGAGGTGTGGACAACGCAGACCAAACTTGCCTCGTCGATGGTAGCATCGAAGGCGTCCATGTCGAGAGTGCCATCGTCGGTATTGATTGGTACGTAGCGGATTTCGATGCCTCGCTCCTCGGCTAGAAGTTGCCACGGCACGATGTCTGCGTGATGTTCCATCTCAGTGAGCAAAACCACATCACCCTCGCCGAGGTTTGCCCTTGCCCAACCCCAAGCGGCCAGATTGATTGCCTCGGTGGTGCCAGACGTGAAAACCATGTTTTCTCGCTTAGCGCCGAACCAGTCTGCGATTGCATCTCTCGCACCCTCGTATTGTTCGGTGGCCTCGATGGCGAGGGTGTGGACTGCACGGTGTACATTGGCGTTGTTATTCTCGTAGAAGCGGCTCATCGTATCGATGACCTGCCTCGGTTTTTGGGTGGTAGCAGCATTGTCGAGATAGACCAACGGCCGGCCACCAGCCACTTTCCGCTCAAGAATCGGAAAATCGGCGCGAATCGCCGCAATGTCCAGCGCCATGGCCCTCTCTCCAGTCTTTCGGGGTAGCCTACCCGCTTTCAAGCCACGTTCTGCAAATCTGCACACAGCGGTGGTATAGATGTGTAAGGACCCATCCCGAAGCATGCGGTGGGGCTCAGTGGGTGTGCTGGCCATGTTGTTGGCTGTGATGATGGCCAGCACCGCTTTTTCCGGCTGTATAGGCAATAATGGCGGTGGAGGAGATGACGATGACCAGCCACCTCCGCCTCCACCACCTGATTCAGATGTCACCCACTTTCTGAACGGCGATTGCAACCTCGCCGGCAATGGATTGCAGCCGGATTGCGCCGGCGAAGTTGGTGGCGTAGGGCCATTCAATGACATCTCGCTAGCCCTGCTTTCCCTTACGGCAGGCGACGTCCTGCAGATTGCCAATGGCTCATATGCAGGACGAATCAGCATCACAGAAAGCGACGGCCATTCCGCCGGCACGCAAAATTCCCCAATCACCGTTCGCGGCTCAGGTCAAACCGTGTTGACCGGCGGCATTGATAATCGCACAACCATCCAAATCAAACGATCATTTTGGCAATTTGAAACCCTACGAATCGTCAACGACGGCGAGAGCGCAGAAAGCATCACTGCGGGGCAGATAAAGGTGCGAGGGCCGGTGTCAGGAATCGTGCTGAGAGACTTGGATGTGGATGGGCAAATGCGCAGCATCGCCGGTATCTCGGTTGGCTGTATAGATGGAGAAGGCTGTCCGCAGAATACGCTGATTGAGAACTCAATTGTCTACGACCAATGGCTTGCAGAAGACGGCGACGCTCATTGCATCTACTTGGATTCAGCAGCAGCAGGCGACGGTCGAGTCTACAACACCACAATCCGCAACATCACTTCTTTTGGCTGCGATGGGGATTCGGTTCAAATCCATCAGGACAAACTTGCTGAAATGACTCCACCAGATTCCACCCTGATTGAGAACTGCAACTTCTATCGGGCATACGCGCAGGGTCGTGAGGAGAATGCTATTGATGTGAAAGCCGGAACAAATGTCACCATCCGAAACAACCTACTGCAAGGCTATCGCCCTACCTATACCAGCCCACCCGGCTCAGCCATCGTCATTCACATGGGAGGCGGAGATACCATCATTGAGGGTAACCGAATAGTGGATTCCAGTTATGGAATAAGAATCGCCCACGGTTCCGGGGCTTCCTATCCGGTGAACGTAACCGTGAGAAATAATCTCATCTTGGCCTCAACCAACGAAGGGCAAGGGGAAGGGACAGCCATTTTTGTTGGTGAGGCGGTTGATGTCAAAATATTCCACAACACAATCGTAGGATGTGATGGCCCATGCATGAATATCACCGGTGAGGCATCGGGAGTGGTAATTGCCAACAATATCGTGGTCGCTTCCAATAGCACCGAATTTCAGATTTCGGCGCAATTGGCCGGTAATCAGAGTCTGCTGGTTTTCCATCATAATTTATTGGTGGATGAGCAAGGAGAGCGCGGGCGAATCAACGGAAATCCGTATGAGGACGCGCATTGTCCTGACTGCATTGACTTGCCACCGCAATTCATCAACCCAGCATCTGATTTCCATCTCGCAGAAACTAGCCCCGCAATTGATGCAGGTGGCGACCTCGGAGTGGTGATGGACAGAGATGGTTGTACGCGAGACGCAACACCAGACCTCGGTGCTTACGAATTCGATTGTTGACTCATTTCTATTCGGAATGAGCCTCGAGCAGGTCAATTGGAATTATTTGCAACGCCTCCTCATGGGTCGCTTGCAAATCAACCGAACAGGCAACCCCGGCATTGGCTGCATCCAGCCAAGTCTGCGCGCATACGCACCATCTTTCGCCGGGTTTCAGGCCGGGAAAGCCGTGCCCCGTAGCGGGAGTAATCAGATCATTGCCCTGTTGCTTGGCGAATTCAAGGAAGTCCTCGGTCAAAATACAGCATACCACATGTAGACCGCGGTCGCGCTCGTCGGTATTGCAACAACCGTCCCGATACCATCCGGTCAAGGGGTCCGAGGAGCAGGTCAGCAGTTCGCCACCGAGGACGTTGATGCTTGGATGCATGGGGGTGTGGGGACAGGGTGTTTGCGGAAAACACCATCTCAGCGTTGGTTAGATGGGAAAATTGCTGTTCACTCGCCGCTCACTCGCCGCAAACCGACTGCATCCGCTGATACCACGGCCAAATCGAATCATGAGATTGCACGATATCAAATCCGCGCAGACCTTGCATCGCGCGTAGAATTCCGTAATTAGCATGGTCTGCGCCATTGGGTGATTTCCCTCCGAAAAAGTCGCTTGAGATTCCGCCGCCGAGCGAGTCGAGTTTCTGCTTCAGATTCTCCTCGGGTGAAACATCGAATTTCTTGGCTCGGCTGCGGGCGACCAATCGCATCACAACCGCGCCCATCCACTTGGCCTTGAATGCCTGCCACCCACTGAAGTTGTCTACTTCTGTGACATAGTCGAGTGCGGCGAGGCTGGAGCGATAGGAACGGTAGATTACCGGAACAATCGACTTACCGAGATGGTCATTGGAGAAATCCATCCACTCATCCTGGGTTTCATCCTCTCCCGCTTTCGGGAACCCCTGTGCGCTTCCGTTGCCGAGATTTTCATTGATGTAGTGGAGAATGTCGTTGGAATCGTAGACCTGAGTTCCGTCCGAATCGACTAGAACCGGTACAGCCTTCCATTCAGAGAACGCCAGTTGGGTTTTCTTCATCGGGTCGACTTCGACTTTGGTATAGTTGATTCCGCGCAATTTCAGCAGACTGCGCACCTTCCAACAGAACGGACAGGTCTCAAAACAGTATAGTGTAGGATTGCCATCAACAACTGCCTCAGGTGCCTTGTGTTCCTGCACTCCGCCGCTGATCTCGGGCTTCTCGGTCTTCGCCGAACCTCGCTTTGCCATGATTCTCAAGTGCCGGCGGAATGCCCCTCCTTCTCAATGCTGCGGTATAGCCCTGTGAGTGATGACTCCGTCAGCATCATGAATCCGGCCCCTATGCTTGAGCCATGTCGGAGGCCGAAGCAACTCCTGACAGCGAGGGCGGCCGATCGCTACCGAGCCGAATCGCAATTGGCTCTGGCATTGTCGTGTTGCTGCTTGTCTCGGCGATGACGATGCGATATCTCTGGCCATATATCTTCGAATCCGAACCAGAACTGACCTTGGATGACCACAAGGTCGAGTTGGTCGCATCAGGACTTGGCGCTCCAACCTGCATGGATTGGATTGATGAAACCTGGTTGTTGGTCTGCGACCGCGACGGCTCACTACTCGCATTGCAATTGCTTGAGGATGGAACCTTCGCCGATGTTTTGACTGTGGCTGAAGGCCTGAACGGGCCGCATGGCGTTCTGGATTGGACCGATTCAGACAACGGCAGCCGCCGTATATTCATCTCAGAAACCGGTCGGCTGCGGGCATGGGATGTCGGAGCTAACAGCACACCTGACCAGTGGAATCTAGGTGAGGCAGAGGTGATTGTTTCAGGGATTCCAAACGGTAACCACCAGACCAATTCTGTGATGTCAGACGGTAACGGTTCGCTAATCTGGCACAGCGGTTCAACCTGCAATATATGTGAAGAGGACGACGAGCGCAACGCCGCCCTTCTTCGCGTGGACCCGTGGACTGGTGAGCACACTGTCATCGCTTCTGGAGTGCGTAACTCGTATGATGGCACTTGGGTGCCCGGTGTGGGATACTTGTTCACCGACAACGGTCGTGATTGGGAAGGCAGACACCCACCCGAGGAACTCAATCTGCTTGTTGAGGGGGCTGCATACGGCTGGCCGGATGATACTCCCGATGACCCTATTCCTGCTGGGACGCTTGGGCCGGTGGCTGAATTCACCCCGCATTCTTCTGCCAACGCAGTGGATTGGAGGCCACTCAATTCGAGTTTACCCGGCACTGATACTACCGTGTATGTGACAATCTACGGCTCTTGGAATGCCCTCATCCCAGTTGGTCAGGAAATTGCTCGGGTCGACCTTGTCGAGGATTCGGAATCTGCGCAGGGTTGGCGTGGTGAAGTGACCATCATCATGGAGGGCCTCTCAACTCCGCTCTCCCTGCGCTTCCATCCAGATGGCAATCTCTACTATGCTGAATATGCACACGGCACGCTGTACCGAATTACCGCTGAGTGAACTTCACTGGGCAAGCGCAGCCATTCCACCGCTCAACTGTTCTCTCAACCACTCGTGAATAGCCTCGCCTCCCATTACGGATAGGGTTGCGTTCAGGAATGCTGAAATCAGCACCGCCTGCGCCCCTTCATCGTCGAAGCCACGAGTCTTGAGATAGAACACCTGTTCATCATCTATAGGGCCAGTTGCAGTTCCGTGGCCGCAACCGACAACCTCGTGTTCCAGCACTTCCAATTCTGGAATTGAATCTGCTTCAGCATTTTTGGAGAGCAGTAGATTGTGGAATGACTGAGATGCGTCCGCACCTTTGGCTCCATTTGCGATTCGGAGCATGCCGGTGCCAACGGTTCGGCTCTTGCCGCCACAAGCGGAATGCCATTTGAGGCGACTGTAGGTTTGGGGTGCCTCATGCATGATTTCGACGTGGTGGTCATTGTGTGATTTGCCGGTACTCAGCAAAGACCCGTTGACCTTCAAATTGCCACCGGGGTTGGGCATTTCGTAGCGCAGGTCAGACTTGCATCGAGTCGAGCCGGACCCAACAGTTCCTGCTCGGACCTGAGCGTCCCTTCCGATGACTATTGCATCAACTCTCAGACAATGCCCATCGCCCATCTTGTTCAGCATGATATCGTTGAAGTTGGCTCCATCGTCGATTTTGCCTTCGCGTAGTATTCCGAACCAATCAGCATCACCGCTGATTCTCGTCACCAGTTCCGCCTCTGCGCATCGCCCAATATCGAGAATCGTGTGCAGGACGCACACATCTCCGTCTGCTTCAACCACAAGGAGAAGTGGCTGCTCAAGTTGCAAATTAGCTTCGATTGTGAGAATCACAGCCTCGCCTTCAGCGAGCAGCCTGATGAACTCCGATGCGACATCATCGTATGGAGCCGCTCGAAGAGCCTCAACCTGTTCAGCGGTAGCGGCGGCAATCGAGACACCCTCAGGAGGCTCGCTACCATCCAACATCGATAGGGAAATGGAGGCTCCAGAAACCACCTCAGGGACTTCGGCGACCTTGCCGGTAGGATGGATTCTGTGCCACGGCGTATATCTCCACAGATGTTCAGCACGGTTGGGCTCAGAAAGGTCAGCGTAGGCAGACATGTAAGTCACCCCTGACTCAACCGATTGAGCCTTCCATTTCGAGCGCCATGAGTTTGTTCAACTCGACAGCGTACTCCATGGGCAACTCCTTGGTGAATGGCTCAAAGAAGCCGTTGACAATCAACGCCAGAGCCTGATCTTCGGTGTGTCCCCGGCTCATCAGATAGAATACTTGGTCATCGCTGACTTTGCTCACCGAAGCCTCGTGCTCGCAGCGGCAGGATGGATTGGAGACTTCCATAGTCGGGTAGGTGTCGCTACGCGATTTCTCGTCGAGAATCAGCGCGTCGCAAACGACGCTGACCTTGCAGTTCTCTGCCTTTCTGGAGACGGTCACCATGCCACGGTAACTTCCACGTCCTCCGTCCTTGCTGATTGACTTGGAGAGAATCTTGCTGGTGGTGTTCGATGCCAAATGGTGGACCTTAGCGCCTGCATCCTGATGCATTCCTTCACCAGCGTAGGCGACTGAAATGACCTCGGCGTGCGCGCCCTCTCCCTTGAGGATGACAGATGGATACTTCATCGTCAGTTTGGAGCCCAAGTTGCCATCAACCCATTCAATGGTTGCATTCTCATGCGCGATGCCACGCTTGGTAACGAGATTGTAGACGTTGTTGCTCCAGTTCTGGATGGTCGAATAGCGGATGTATGCGCCGGGCATGGCAATCAACTCGACCACTGCTGAATGCAGCGAATCAGTCGAGTAGGTCGGTGCTGTGCAACCCTCAACATAGTGGATGGATGAGCCCTCATCGACGACGATGAGTGTGCGCTCGAACTGCCCCATGTTCTTCGCGTTGATGCGGAAGTATGCCTGCACCGGCATCTCGACGTGTACTCCCGGTGGCACATAAATGAATGAGCCACCGGACCAGACCGCGGTGTTGAGGGCGCTGAACTTGTTGTCAGCATATGGAACGACTGTGCAGAACCATTTCTTGACCAGTTCTTCGTGTTCGCGAAGTCCAGCGTCCATATCGAGGAATATGACTCCTTGAGCCTCAAGGTCTTCACGAATAGAGTGGTAAACTGCTTCTGATTCATATTGCGCTGTCACGCCAGAAAGCCACTTCTGCTCGGCTTCAGGAATCCCCAATCTTTCGAAGGTGTTGCGGATGTCCTCGGGCACGTCGTCCCAATTCTTCTCTGTACCTTTACCAGAACGCAGGAAATAGCAGATTTTGTCGAAGTCGATGCTCTCAAGCATCTCGGTATCACCCCAAGTGGGCATAGGTCGGGAGATGAAGTGATGGTACGCCTTCACTCGAAGGTCGGTCATCCATTCCGGCTCACCCTTCAACTCCGAAATGTCGCGAACGACCTGTTCGGAGAGGCCAGAGTCAAACCTGATGGTGGCGTGTTCAGGGTCGTGCCAGCCGGCTTTGTAATCGCCAACTGCGTCGTGCGCCTCGGTATTCTCCATCTCACTCAGTCCTTGTTTCCAATACCTAATAATGTTATCATGCTTAAGGGGTAACCGGGCAATCCAACCACTCGTATCCGTTTTCCTCAATTTGGCGTGCTAGGTCAGCATCGCCACTCTTGATGATATGCCCATCAATCAGCACGTGGACGTGCGTGGGTTGAACATACTCAAGGATGCGTTGATAGTGAGTGATAATCAGGCAACCTGAATCCTCGCCAGTCGCTGCGATGATTCCTCTTGCTACGGTTCGCAGCGCATCGATATCAAGGCCTGAGTCGGTTTCGTCAAGGATGGCGAGGATAGGCTTCTGTAGTAGCAATTGTAGGATTTCAAAACGCTTCTTCTCGCCACCGCTGAAACCGTCATTCACATATCGGCCAAGGAACTGCTTGTCAACATCCAACTCGGACATCGCTGTGTTCAACTCGGCGCGAAAATCCTTGGCTGAAGGCGCATCATCGCCGCGTACAGCAACGACCGACTTGCGCAGGAAATTTCCTACTTGCAGCCCGGGAACGGCCTGAGGATACTGGAAGGATAGGAAAACCCCAGCACGTGCCCTTTCCCACGGTTCCATATCGAATAGGTCATTGCCAAGGTACTCGACTTCACCGCTGGTAATGTCGTAGGCAGGATGTCCCATCAGCACGTTGGCCAGAGTGGACTTTCCCGACCCGTTGCGTCCCATCAAGGCGTGAATTTCGCCAGTTCTGATGGTTAGGTCAAGCCCTTTGAGAATCTCGGTATCCTCGATTGAAACGCTCAGATTCTTTATCCTCAGGATGATGTCTCCAGCCATTCCACTCACTCCTCAATCAGTGGGGCCGCACATTCCCTTATCAAGGCGTGTAACGAGCGACCACTCACCTATGGTGTGCGATAGTTGTGCAAGCACTCAAATGGACCAGCAAGGTGGGATAATTAATGCCCGAGGATGATGACCTAGCCGATTCCTATCGACTGCAGATTACCGACAGCATGGGTGATGAGGCAGATGCCCGTCTATCCGAGGTACTCGACCCGGCAGAGGAGGAGAGACTCTCTCGACTTTCTTTGGTCGCGCTTGTCGAAACAAGTGATTCTGACCTTGTCGGAGCTATCCTCGCAAGGCTTGGTGCGGTGCGAGCTGCTCTAAGTGGCCACGGAGGAGGAATCGAGGTTGATTTCGCCGAGGTGGTGCCGCGAGCGAGTGGAGATGCTGCGGTGGAACTGCAATTGAATCTCAGCGGAGCTTGCATCGCCTGCGGAGCCGCACCGGGAACTCTGCAAGGAATCCAATCCGACCTGCTGATGGATGCGGAGGTGCAGGCGGTTCGCTTCTCATCAAGCCTGCTCGACACCTTTGATGAACTCGGTCGAGATTTTGTACTCAAACACGGTGGAGTCACATTCGTCTGAGGTGTTCGATTGCCTACTGAACCAGAGCCGTGGCATCCGGGACTAGAGGAGTCCGTGCGTGTTGACCTCGGAGAGGAGTCATTGCGCTGCCGCTGGTATCCGCTGCCTCCCAGCCGCGAGTGGATGGTAATGGTTGACGATGGGCAAGGTAAGCGACGAGGGGTGCTAATCACCAATGTGTTCCAACCATTGAATGAGATGTTTTTCCAGATTCTTGAGGAGGAAGCCAGTGGTGCTTCTTCACGCGGTGAGACAATCTGGATCGCGCTGCGAGCGGGCACTTCTCTCGGAGAAGAGTTTGTTTCACGCTTCGCAGCGCTCGGTGCGAGGGTAATTCCATGCGACGATTCCCTCGCCGCCCAACCTGCCTGCGCCCCCGCTACGATGGAGTGAGACTTCTCTCCACTGTATTCACATACCCTGTGGGCCTTGACGTGCCGATGGCGACTCAAGGTGAAGCAGAGGGAGCCCTCGATGAGGTCGTCAAGCAAGTCGCCTCCGAAGATGGTGTCAAGACCGTAAGGGTCGAGGTCATTCACAAACACGAGAGTCAATCTTCAGTAGCTGTTTGGGTCATCGCTCTCACGGTAATTCTAGTCCTCGCTATCGGTGGCTGGTATGCCATTTCCAATGCTCAGGACTTCTCCGGTGGGGATGATGGAGTGGTCGGCAATTGTGCAGATAATTTGGACAATGACGGCGATCAGTTAGTGGATGCCCAAGACCCAGGTTGCAGACTAAACGGTCAGTATGATCCTGAGAGCTATGAGAACCTCGGTTGAGCCCTCCGAATGGCTGAAAGCCGCGGTCGGTCCGGTTCGGAGCGATGACGCGCGATGCAGTGCCGTGCCGCAAGGGTGACCACGGCAAGTTCGAGGTTACCAAGCGAGACGGCTGGGCGCGCCTTGGCCGTCTGCACACGGACACCCACATGCTCAACACACCCGCACTTCTGCCGGTAATCAATCCAAACATCCGAACGGTCGAACCCGCAGAAATGTGGGAGAAGTATGGTTTTGAGGCAGTAATCACCAATTCCTACGTGATTTGGAAGCATGAGAAACTGAAGGCCGAGGCGTTGGCCGACGGGGTCCATGCGCTGTTGGATTATCCGGGTGTAATCATGGCAGATTCTGGCACCTTTCAGAACTACATCTACGGCGACGTTGAAGTGGGCGTCGCTGAGATTGTTGCTTTCCAGCGCGAAATTGGAGTTGATATCGCCACCATGCTCGATGTGTTTGGCACTCCCGATATGACGCGCGAGGAGATTGAAGCGGTGGTAATGGAAACCGCAGCGCGGTCTGAGGATTCGCTGAAGGCCGCTGAAGGCATACTGCTGAACGGTCCAATCCAAGGTGGCATACATGCCGACCTGCGACAACGCTCAGCCGAACTGATGGGCGAGCACGGCTTCGCAGTGCATCCAATCGGCGGCATTGTTCCTCTGATGGAGAGGCAGCGTTATCGAGAACTGATTGAGATTATTGTCGCCTGCCGAGAGCATATCCCGGCTGAGCGACCAGTACACATCTTTGGCTGCGGCCATCCGCACCTATTCCCAATCTGTGTCGCGTTAGGTGCTGACCTATTCGATTCTGCAGCCTATGCAATATTCGCTCGCGATGACCGGATGCTGTTCCCATGGGGGACTGTCCGTTTGTCAGACGTTACTCACTGGCCATATGCGTCGAACGCATTTTCGGGAATCACTCCCGATGAAGTGCGTGCGTTGCCAGATGATGAGAGGTGTGAATTATTGTCCCGTCATAATCTAGAGGTCACCGCCGCTGAAATCTCAAGATGCAGACAGGCGGTACGTGACGGAACCATCTGGCAACTGGTTGAGGAGAGAAGCCACACCAACCCTTCTTTGCGCGAGGCGACATTGTGGCTGTACGATAATCTGCCAGACGGCTTGATAGACTCAACAGAACCTCTGCGAAATGGCGGAGTCATCTGGTCTGAAGACCTACCTCTACACCCTCCTAGTTTGGCTGCATCTGACCGCCTGCTATCAAAGGTCGAAGTCGGCTTGGAAGGCTCCGATGTCATCGTTCTATATGGGAAGCAAGGGCCGTGGAGGGAGCGTTGTGGTTCGTTGGTTAATACCATCGCCCAGCGATGGCCAAATGCGGTGATTCTTATCCACACGCCACTTGGTCTGATTCCGTATTCTCTCGAGGACCTCTCGCCGTTTGCTCATGTGGTTGGCCCCGATGCTCTTTGGGCTGAAATGGACCCTGAGGCAGTAACAAGCGAGGTAGAGGATTTGCTGGCTGGACATGCAGGCTCGATTCTATGCTTTGACATTAGTGAGGATGATCAGGAAACTCTCACCAGTATTGGGGCCGCTCTTGGCGAGGGGGAATCTACCGATGAGGACTCAGCGCACCGCTTGCAGGTGAATTCGATTCGGGACAAGGTCACATTTTTCACCAATCTGTCGAG
>CAUZSM010000038.1:0-14153 GCA_963582685.1 Candidatus Thalassarchaeaceae archaeon
TTGGTGGTAAGGATGCGCCTGCTCCTCCTCCCTCTGGACCATTCGACTTCGATGAGGACATTCCGGTCAACACTTTCTACCATTACCCCGGTGCAATTTCTGTATTCAACCAGTCCGCCCTCGATGGCGGCAACATCACTCAGAATCTGACCGGCAACAACATCCCTATTTGGGCCAACGGCACTTACTACGGAATTGGTTACACCACTTTTGAGCCTACCATCGGCATCACCTCATCCGGAACCATCGTGATGACGAATTATCGTGGCAGCGGAGATGGAACCCATATCATCCGCTCACAGGACCAGGGGCTGACTTGGGATGATATCGGGCCGTTCAATCCAGTATTTCCCATTGGACAGGTACCCAATAGCAACGACCCTTACCTATACGTTGACCCCTGGACTGACCGTATCGTGAAATTCGACATGCACGCTTTGACTGCGATGTTTTTCGAATACTCTGACAACAATGGCGAATCATGGAGCGTCCCGTTTTCTGCGTATGGATACTATGCTCCACAAGACCACCAGTCAGTCGCTTCGATGCCAACTCCAGAAGGTGTCACCGCCTTCCATGAAGTCATCTACGTGTTTTGCATTAACACCGGCTCCTCCGCTTTGGGTCCACAATGCTCCCGCAGCCTTGATGGCGGCCATGAATGGGACTTGCAGAGGCCGGGATACCCGATTGGCACACCACAGTGTTCAGGCCTGCACGGTCATCTAGCCGGCAGTCCAGATGGTACCATCATGCGTGGAAACCCCTCCTGTGATGGTCCCGCGGTCTATCGCAGCGAGGATGGTGGCTATTCATGGACAGAACACACAATCTCGACGACCATCGGTATGCAAGAAGGATGGCATGACCATGAGGTTGCAGTGGCTGCTGATGCGGAAGGCAATATCTTCGCGATGTGGATTTCAGACGGCCAAAAGCCGTATGTGGCATATTCACGAGATAAAGGTGAGACTTGGAGCGAGCCTTGGATGGTCGCAGCACCGGGTGTGAACGAGACCGGATTCCCTACTATTTTCGCCGGTGATGAGGGCCGTGTTGCCTTCGGGTACATCGGTGAGGGAGACAACCTCGGCGGCTGGTCCGGTTATTTGGGAGTGATTACAGATGCCTTCGCTGAGCACCCGCTAATCACAACTGTAGCAGTAAATGACCCGAACGACCCTCTTGATATTACTGACGATTGCGGCAATGTTCGCTGTGGCGGATTTGGTGATTTCATCGACATCGAGATTGATGATGACGGCCGACCTTGGATTGCCCTCGCTCACAACGTCGAGGGCGGAATGGGTATCGTTGGGACTTACATCACCGGCCCTTCACTAATCGGCGACGTCGCTCAATTACCCGAGTTGCCAGTCGGTGGCAACTCGACTCTCGTTTGGGCTTCCTGACGTCCCCCCTACGAAGCCAAGTGTTGGACTGAACATCTGATAGGCTACCGTGTGCGTAGCACAAGTGAGGGCGGGAGATTGGTAAACTACGGGTTCGTCATTGACAACCGTACTTGCATAGGTTGCCATGCCTGTACGGTCGCCTGCAAGTCGGAGCATGATGTGCCGATTGGAGTAAACCGAACCCATGTCAAGTACATCGAGACTGGAACCTATCCCAACTCATCTCGTGAGTTCACCGTCCATCGTTGCAACCATTGTGAAGACGCCCCATGCACCACAATCTGTCCAACTACTGCCCTGTACACTCGAGAAGACGGCATTGTTGACTTTGATGACGACCGGTGCATCGGCTGTAGGGCATGTATGCAAGCGTGTCCTTACGATGCGCTTTACATTGACCCGAACAAGGGAACTGCGGCGAAGTGCAACTACTGTGCGCACCGCGTCGAGAACTCTTACGAGCCGGCTTGTGTCATCGTCTGTCCTACCGAATCGATTGTTTCTGGTGACCTTGACGACCCCGATTCAAAGATCGCACAGTTGGTGGCCTCACACAATACGACGGTGCGCAAACCAGAGTCAGGGGCGAATCCCAACGTTTTCTATATCGAGGCGAGCGAGGCGATGCTCGACCCGAGCGCGACTGAGTTGACCGGCAGTGGTATGTGGACCGAACAAGAGGTTGGAGTGGGGCATTTCGCAAAATATGCTGATTCCCGCCTTAGTGAAGCGGATACTCCTTCGATGCTGGTTCAACTCGCATTGGAAAAGAAAGCGAAGGCTGCCAACCCACGCGACCAAGCCATCATCCGAGATGTAGCAGCCAAATTGGCTGACCAATCACCAAAGGCGACGCGGTCCTACGACCAGCCATCCAAAGGTATCCTGTGGGGATGGGAGGTTTCAGCCTACATCATGACGAAATCGATGGCAGCCGGTTTCTACATCCTCGCTATGCTTGGGATTCTGTTGGGAGACAATCGGATTGTAGTCAGTGGTGACGACATCATTTGGATTGCGGCCCCTTGCATTGTCCTATTGGGATTGACCGGCTTGTTGCTGGTCAAAGACCTAGACCGACCTGAGCGATTCTTGTATGTGATTCTCCGTCCAAATTGGGATTCTTGGTTGGTTAGAGGTGCCTATATCTTGGGTGCTTTCGGAGCAGTACTGACCGCGCATATTGGTATTGAATTGCTCAATCTAGATGCTTCGCTGCACCAACCGTTGGCGTTCGCTGGCATCCCGCTCGCATGGATGACTGGTTCTTACACCGGTTGGCTGTTCAAGCAAGCTAAGGGCAGAACAATCTGGGCGTCTCGTTCGAATCTTGAGATTTCAACCACTGCTACCCTTGAGATGGCGGCATTTGGATTGGTGCCTTACATTCTGGTGAGTTACGCCTTCGATAGTTCGCAGATTCAAACGCCACTGGCACTTGTTGGAGTGGTACTTCTCTTGGCATTCATTCATCTTGCATTCAAGCATGTGAACAAGGGATTGCAGAAGGCACAGATTGAACCACTATTGTGAGGTGAGAAAATGGTAGTCAAGAGGTCATTTATCGAGAGAATTGCCGAGGGTTTTCGCATCATCCCGAAAATATCCGACAGGCCTTGGGCTCATGGTGCGAAGGGACCACTGAGGAACTACCCTGACTCAGAGCAGTGGCATGACCACATCGAACTCGATGCTAATGAGTGGCCAAAGCGGGTCGAGCGCCGCTATTCGCTGGTACCCACCACCTGTTTCAACTGCGAGTCAGCCTGCGGTTTGCTCGCCTACGTTGACAAGGATTCAGGCCAAGTAGCCAAGTTTGAGGGTAACCCGCACCATCCGGGAAGCCGCGGCCGAAACTGTGCAAAGGGCCCCGCTACAATCAACCAGATTCAGGACACAGAGAGAATTCTCTATCCGATGCGCAGGTCCGGGCTGCGAGGTTCAGGCGAGTGGGAGCAGATATCCTGGGACGAGGCACTCGACGAGATTTCTGCGAAGATACGCGCCTCTCTGAAAACTGGAGCGAAGGATCGGGTTGTCTACCATGTCGGGCGTCCGGGACACGAGGGTTACACCAATCGAGTGCTGAAGGCATGGGGGGTGGATGGCCACAACAGCCACACCAACATCTGCTCAGCAGGAGCGCGCACTGGCTACGCACTTTGGCACAAACACGACCGCCCATCGCCTGACCACGCCAACGCGAAGGTCATTCTGCTCACTTCTTCGCACCTTGAAACTGGTCATTACTTCAATCCGCACGCACAGCGAATCCTCGAAGGGATGATGGATGGAGCCAAACTGATTGTCATCGACCCGCGCCTATCAAACACCGCCGCAATGGCTGACCATTGGGTTCCGACATGGCCGGGCTCTGAGACTGCTCTCTTCCTCTGTTGGGCCAAGATGATTCTCGACAAGGGGACATACGACTGCGATTTCCTCGAAAACTGGGTAAACTGGGCAGACTGGCTCGCCGCCTGTCATGCAGATGGGCCACAAACCTTTGAGAGATTCATCGAACTTCTCAAGGAGGAATACGCCGAATATACGCCTGAATTTGCCGCTGAGGAGTGCCGGATTCCGGTCGAGCAGGTCATCGAGGTCGGCGCAATTGTGGCTGAGGCAGGCTCCGCCCTATCCTCGCACGTATGGCGCGCGGCAGCGATTGGGAATCTTGGTGGCTGGCAGGTAGCACGAGCCCTGCATTTCCTCAGTGTGCTGACCGGTTCGGTTGGCACAGTTGGAGGCACAGCACCTAATTCATGGGCGAAATACAAGCCGAAGTTGTTCAATGAGCCGCCAGACCCTGACGGCTGGAACGAGTTGCATTTTCCACCAGAATACACTCTTGCCCATTACGAGATGAGTCACATTCTGCCGCATATGGTGAAGGAAGGCAGAGGCACCATGGATGTCTACTTCACGCGGGTGTTCAATCCAGTCTGGACTTATCCCGATGGATTCGCATGGATGGAAATGCTGCAGAACGAGGATTCGATTGGCTGTCACATTGCGCTTACACCGACTTGGAACGAGACCGCATTCTTGGCCGACTACGTTCTGCCGATGGGCCACGCCTCCGAGCGTCACGACATCAATTCCTATGCCACTCAGGCCGGTAAGTGGGTCGCATTCCGCCAACCAGTGTTGCGAGAATATGCTCGTCGCGAGGGTAGGAATGTTGAGTTCACCCACGAGGTCAACCCCGGTCAAGTGTGGGAAGAAGATGAGTTCTGGATTGAACTCTCATGGCGAATCGACGACGGCACGATGGGAATCCGCGAGCATTTCCTGAGCCCATATCGAGAGGGCGAGAAAATCACCGTTGACGAGTATTACCAGTTCACCTTTGAACATGTTCCGGGGCTTCCTGAAGCGGCTGAAAAGGAGGGCCTTTCCGCGCTTAACTACATGCGTAAGCATGGCGCATTCCTGATTGAGGAAGCGGTCTATAGCAAGCACGAGCAGGAAGGCTGGCCAACCCCGAGTGGCAAGCAGGAGTTCTACTCAAACACGATGGTCGAGTTTGGATATCCTGAGCACTCCATCCCTCACTACCACATCAAAAGCCATGTTCATCCATTAAATCTTCAAGGAGAAGATGAGTATTGCCTGCTTCCCAACTTCCGATTGCCACAGCACATTCACTCACGCTCTGCAAATTCTAAGTGGCTGACTGAAATCGCTCACAAGAATCCGATTTGGATTCATCCGACTGACGCCGCCAAGTTGGGCGTCGCTGAAGGCGAACTGCTGAAAATCAAAACCGAAATCGGCTGGTTCGTAGACAAGGTCTGGGTCACAGAATCAATCAAACCCGGAGTCGTCGGTTGCTCCCATCACATCGGCAGGTGGCGAAGAAAGCAGGACAGTGGCAACCGCTTCCTAACCAACACGGTCGAAATTGATGATCTTGGGGGCGGCAAGATGCGGATGCGAACCGTTGAAGGAGTCCAACCATGGAAATCCACAGATCCAGATACCAATCGAATCTGGTGGCGCGACGGGGGCGTCCATCAGAACATCACCCACGCTGTGCAACCCGACCCAATCAGTGGCGCCCATTGTTGGCTGCAGAAGGTCTGGCTTTCAAGGCCCAGCGAAGGGGAACAGTATGGCGATGTTGAGGTAGACATGACGAAATCGATGGCGCACTACAAAAAGTGGAACCGGTGGGCGAAGGAACGAGAGACCCATCCGAGAGGCGAGAGGAGACCACTTTGGATGAAGCGACCGTTGGGGCCACGTCCTGAACACTGGTACATCAAAAAGGAGGAATGAACTTGGAATTCGCTATCATTCTGGCAATCGTGCTGATATTGATGACAGCGTTCATGTTTGCACCACTTGGCCTTGGCGGTGGGGTTCTGTATGTCCCCATTTTCCTATTCATCTTTGAATGGGATATTCACCTCGCTTTGGTATGCTCTTTGATACTGGTGTGGATGGTTTCACTCGGCAGCCGCGCTGCCCATTTGAAAGGGGGATATGCTGTTGCTGATGTTGGACGAAAAGGTATTGTTGCCGCTTTGGGAGGGGCAATAGTCGGGACACTCCTTGCAGCGTTTTTCATCAATCAGATGGGTGATATGTCAATCAAAATAATGGCTTCATTTCTATTGGTCTGGGTAATCTACTCGACGGTGAAAAAACTGACAATCGATTTGAATGGCAATGGTGACGGCGATGATGAAATCCTAGAGGTCAAAGGAAAAATTCTGAGAATATACCGAGCCGGTTGCTTTGGAGGCGGTGCCGCTTCCGGCCTGTTTGGAATCGGAGGTGGCGCCATCTTCATGACACTCCACCGTTCTGCACTTGGCTTCAAGCAACATCAGGCAGCTGGAACTTCATACATCATTGAGACTTGGATGGTCCCGATGGGGATATTTGCCCATCTATTGATTGATGATTCAGGGTCATCGATAGTCGAAACTCTTGGCATCTATATCGTGCCAATCTGCCTAGTAGTTGCAGGTACAGCGTGGTTGGGAGCCCGCACAGCCATCAAACTGCTTCCCCAAAGAGTTCTGACCTATCCGTTCATCATCGCTGTTGTGGCGAGTCTGATACGGTATCTGGTTGATATCCGCGAGTTGCTACTAATCGGTTGATTCAGGTGTTGGCTCCAGAATCTTGCCCCACTTGACCATGCTCCAACCACGCTCATGTGCATAGTAGAACAGCATCTTGAGGGAGATGTCTGCAATCATGAATTTCCCTACAGCCTCAAACTCCCCGTAGAGGAAAAACACAATCATTGCCCCGGTGATGGTTGCAATGGCTCTCCAACATACTGCCTTCATCAAACTTCTACCTTTTGTCACACTCATGTTCCCACCGCCTTCACGAGTCTCCCCCTGCTGACGGCCGGGACGTCGTTTGCATCTCAATTAACTTGATACGGTCGCCAGTAGGGACAAATGGCCGTTTACACACGCTCAAACTGTAGCGGGATGTCCACTAAACCGACCCGCTGAAATCCCATCAAACCACCATATTCGGTTGGAAGGGTTCATTCGAATCATCCATATTCGATTATTTCTCTTCTTGATGAACAGAATCCGTGTATTCTTTGTTGACGATATTCACATTGAATTGGGTGGTCTGAGGTGCAATAAGTTCTGCGGCCTGAGGTGCAATAATTTCTGCGGCCTGAGGTGCAATAATTTCTGCGGCCTGAGGCGCAATAATTTCTGCGGCCTTAACCGACTCTTGCTTTGCCAGAGCATCTACATCTACATCGACGTCCTCCAGACCCCAATCCATCGCGCTCCAACCGCGCTCGTGCAGATAGTACAGCGCCATCTTTGTCACTACCTCGATGCTGGCTATCCCGAAACCTACAGTCCAGCTTCCGGTGATGATTCTGGCGATAATGATGGTATCCGTCGTCGCGATGGTTCTCCATGTCAGGGTTTTCACCAGACTGCGTGTCTTGTTTGCGTGTCCCGCCCCTTCGATGTGCTCGGTAATGATGTGCTCCGTCATGTTATCACCGTTCTATGCAGGACGGTCGGTAGTTAACCCCTCCTACGTCGTAAAATAAGGAAAAACAGTCAAATCGACTCGATGATGAGCGCGATTCCCTGACCACCGCCGATGCAGGCAGTTGCGATACCGTAACGCCCACCTGAGCGCTGCAGTTCGTGAGCCAAAGTGAGCACAAGTCGGGTGCCTGTTGCAGCGAGTGGATGGCCGATTCCAACCGCTCCGCCGTTGACATTGACTCTCTCAACATCGATTCCAAGGTCTTTCACACATGCAACCGCTTGACCAGCGAACGCCTCGTTGATTTCCCAGCGGTCGATGTCGTCAACTGTGAGTCCAGCCTTTTCGAGCGCCTGACGGCTTGAAGGCACCGGCCCATGGGCCATGATTGCCGGCTCAAGCCCGACGATTCCCCATGACACGATACGGGCTAGAGGTGTGTCTCCGTCAGCCGCAGCTCGGCTGGCTGACTTGATGACAACTGCGGCGGCACCATCGACAACACCAGATGCGTTGCCGGCAGTCACCAGTGATTCAGGTCCGAAGTGAGTTCGTAGTCCAGAAAGTGATTCAGCGGTAGTTCCACGCACGAAATGGTCCTCATCGCCCGCGCCCACCACTCCATCAGGCGTCTCTACCTCGACGATTTCCTGTGCCCATACACCATCGTCGATGCTTTTCTCGGTGCGCTGATGGCTTAATGCAGCGAAGGCATCCGCTTCCTCGCGGCTCACGCCGATTCGCTTGCACAGTTCGTCGCTGGTCTGCGCCATGAAAGAGTCACAGGTACTGTCGACGAGGTTGGTGAATAGGTAGTCCTCCATGTCCTTGGGGAGTTCATCTCCTTCTCGGGGCGGCCTCCCGAGTCCGTAGGTGTCGCGCATCCCACGCAGCACGTGGGGCGCCTGACTCAGGTTCTCCATTCCTCCAGCCACGACCACCTCGGCTTCGCCGAGCATAATCATCTGGGCGCCTGATACGATTGACTGGGCTCCACTGCCGCATAGTCGGTTGAGCGTGAGCATCGGGACCTCCTGCGGTATCCCTGCCTTCAGACCGGCGTGGCGTGAGCCGAAGATTGCCTGGTCTGATGTCTGCAGGGCGTGACCCATGACGACGTGTTCCACTGCTGAGGCTGCGGTCCCTGTATTCTCCAACGCGCCTCTAATCGCGACAGCACCCAAATCCTCTGCGGTCACGCCTGCGAGTAGTCCTCCGCGCTCTCCATCGCCACGCTTGCCGCCGAGCCATTCACAGAACGGTGTTCTCGCTCCGCCGACGATGACGACGTCCTCGACCATGCTGCGCCGACCCGCATTCGGTTCTTCAACGGAACGGATGCGATTTCCGATTCTGAAATCCTGAAGCGGCACTTATTCAGAAGTTGCCGATGAACGTAGACACGATGGCAGAGCCTGCTATCCACGCGCCGGCAGCCGAGCCCAGATTTGCAAGGGCTGTGACCAACAGCACACGCCCGACTTTGTTACGCCAGAACAGCGAAACACGGTCCAAGCGCAGGAAATCCTGCAGATCTCTTGTCGACGGCTGAGCCACCTTCATTTGTACCGCTCCCGCGAACCAGCCGGCGGCCAGTGTAGGATTGAGTGAAGTGATTGGCGAGGCTAAAGCGGCGGTCAGTATAGCGAAGGGGTGACCTCTGGCTATAGTGGCTCCAATCGCTGAAAGCGCAGCGTTGAGGAATAGCCACATGCCTGCGCTCTGCCGAAGTTGCTCCCAATTTCCTTGGTAGATGAGATACCCGAACATGCTGAACATCAACAATGGAATTGTCCACTTCAGGATTTTCCAGACTGGAGAGGGAAGTGGTACATGGTTGAGTTCCTTGAATCGATTTGGTGTGAGGGTGTCACCTGCTTGAAGGCGTGTCGATACCCCTGAGAGATGACCCGCCCCCATCACCGCGAGAACTTTGCCTTCTCCACGCAGCCGAGCGATGGCTCCTGCAAGGAATTCATCGCGCTCATCGACTAGCACAACTCCCGCATTTGGCGCAGCTATTCTCAATTCATGCAGCATCTCGGTAATCAGGTCCCCATCGCGGAGCAGTTCCTCGACTGAAATATCATCTTCTTCGTCATCATCAGCGAGTAATAGTGCGGTGATGACTCGCCACTTTTCTCTTAGGCGCATCCTCCTCCATGCCCTGCGTAGGGTAATCTGGATGTCACGGTCGACCAATGCGACCTCTTTTTTCGCCTCTCCAGCCGCCTGAATGGCTGCAAGCAGGTCCGTGCCGGGCTTTTCGCCTTCGGCAAGGCCCAGTTTCCTCTGCTCTGCTGCGAGCATTGATTGGAACAAGACAAGCGGAGCTTTTCCTTCTTTCAGAACCTTGCCCAGCGTCTCGTTATCAAATCGGTCTGGCTTGGTCAAGGCATCAAGGCGGCTCTTACACAATTCGACTGCGACGATGTCCGGCTCCCAGTTGGCGATTTCCGAGCGAACATCATCAGCGCTGGCCCTCGAAATATGAGCCGTGCCAATCAGCCGCAGATTCTCATCGATGTCAACAATGGGAGATTTGAAACTCAAACTTTCTTTCGGAGAGTCTTCGATTTCTTTCTCTGAAATTGGCTTCCCTTCGTCCCAATTCTCAACATCGCTCATCGTGCCACCTCATCGAGAGATACCAGTGTGTTGAGCAGGTCAGCGTGAGGTTGCACGTCATGAACTCGCAAGATGTCCACCCCCCTTGCCATACCGTGTGCAGCGACGGCAAGTGTGCCAGCCAACCTCTCATCGGTATTCTTCCTGCCAAGCAGATCTTTGAACATAGATTTGCGACTTGCCCCCCAAAGCACTGAGATTCCATTGCCGCCGCGCAGGTCGGTTGGATTCTGTAGAAGTTGCAGGTTGTGAGCAAGGGTCTTGCCGAATCCGATTCCCGGGTCGATGCAAATCAACTTTGCATCCATTCCCCGCTCTATCAGGTCGGAAGTGGTTGCAAGCAATTTTCTGCTCACCTCGGCGACCACATCACCATATTCCGGACTATCCTGCATTTCGCTGGGATTGCCCTGCATGTGCATGATGCAGACAGCGCATCCAGTATCCAATACCAAATCCACCATTTCCGGATCCCGAAGTCCTGAGACATCGTTCACCATGTCTGCGCCGGCAGCGAGGGCTGCTATTGCAACGCTTGGGCGCCGCGTATCTATCGAAATCAGCATAGCGGACTCCACGGTTCCTCCGTCTGCCAAAAAATCTCGCCTAGCAGCATTCAATGACTCGATTATCGGTATGACTCGAGCAGCCTCCACATCTGGTTCCACCGGGTCGGCATCAGGGCGAGTGGATTCGCCACCGACATCTACCCAATCGGCTCCGGATTTCCACATTTGCAATGCCAACTCTGTTGCAGCCTCAACCTCACTCTGTCGAGAGGGTGCATGGAAGGAGTCCGGCGTTGTGTTGATGATGCCCATCAATCGAGGGCGCCCGTCTGGGCGGTGTTTGAGAAACGGTGCCAGTTCGCCCTCCATGTAGCCGGCACTTGTAGCATGGTTTATGATGTGTGCAGAGGCCGTTCACACCCGTGGTAGGAGTGGAACTCGCCGAATCTTTGGGTCTGATGACTCTTGAAGGGTCTGATGATGATACTACGAGGCTGTCCGTCACTGAGGATTCAGCCAACTTACCTTCTTCTGATGCCTTGGAGTTGGCTGAGGCGGTTCTACAGCGATTAGAGCCAGCCGACCGGCATGAGATGGGCCGCATGGTTTACCATAATGCGGTCTATTCTGGGATTCTGCTGATGGGTATGGCCCTGTTCTGGTGGCTGACCGTTCAGGTATTCGCCAGCGAGTTGGGTGGAACCGATGCACCGCAATCGCTGATTCTGGGTTGGAATTATGTCACCGTCTCGGGAATGGTCCCTCTTCTGGTCTTCCTCTCGACAGTTCTGATGATGTTGTCAAGGGAGAGGAGCCAGCCGTGGCCGGGGATTGCCTCCGGAGCGATGTTGATTTTCGCCACCTTCCTTGCGCTCGAGCCGCTTGGCCACATGACATTCGGTGATTCGGGTGGCGTGATGTTGATGCTTTCATCCCGCTTGTTTGTGCTCGGAGTGATGGTTTACTACTGCGCCACCATGTTCCTTGACGCTCTGTTACTCTCTTGGGTTCGTAACCTGCTGATTACCTTCCCCCTCGACATCTCGCCGTTATCTGGCGGGGATTCTGTCGAGGGACAGGCTGATGAAGGCGCATGAGCCGCATTGCATCTGGAGATGCGCATGAGCGGAGCCCCGGTCACTGTAGTCAGGTTGGGTCATCGACAACAGCGCGACAAGCGCATCACCAGTCATCTCGGACTTACAGCGCGCGCGCTGGGGGCAGACCATTTCCTGCTTTGTGGCGATGAGGACGAGCATGTTATGGAGACGGTAAGCAGCGTGACGGAGCGGTTCGGTGGTTCATTCACTGCTGCACATGAAGCAAGGCCGATGGGCTGGCTGAAGGCATTCAAGCGAGAGGGTGGAGCCGTTATTCATCTCACAATGTATGGTGAAACGCTGAATCAGGCGATATCGTCTATTCCCAGCGACACTCCACTTGCTGTCGTGGTCGGTGGTGCAAAGGTTCCTGGCGAGATGTATACGTTGGCGGACCACAACATCGCAGTTGGGAATCAGCCGCACTCAGAGGTTGCAGCTCTTGCGCTGTTCTTGCACGAATTATTCGGAGAAATTCCCGGCCCGGATAGATTTGAAGGCGGTAGGTTGGAGATTCAACCATCGGCGCAGGGCAAAGTGGTCATCGAGAAGGAATGATTTAGACACTCACTATGTGAGTGGAGAAGCCGGTTTTCTCATCTCAATGATTAAGAGGGGTATTCTAGCACCAACTCAGGGTGTAGAGGGTTGGTGACAGTAGGGGGCTTCTCTCCTGGCGTCGGCCAACCCGGTGTTTCTTCTCCCTATTCCGATGAGGACGCAGCGGATAGGCTGCTTCCCGGTGCCGCTGATTCAGGTCATGAAGCGGCGAGCGGTCACGGTGTTTTGCTGCTCGCCGATGGCTCACGACACGAAGGCGAATTATTCGGCGCGGCTACAATTTCAGAAGGCGAGTTGGTGTTCACCACCAACATGACTGGCTATCAGGAATCGCTGACAGACCCATCATTCGCAGGGCAGGTACTCACCTTCACTTGGCCGCTGCTTGGCAACTACGGAATCGCCCCCGGTATTTCCGAATCCAGCGGCGTCTGGCCCCGAGGCGTGGTTTGCCGTCAGATGATGCCGACCCCAGACCATCGTCACTCACTCGGCTCGGTTCACGATTTTTTGCTTGCACACGGTGTCCCGGGCATCCAAAGCATCGACACACGCTCCCTTACTCGCAGGGTTAGAGAGCATGGAGTCATCTTGTGCATTTTTGGGCCTATTGAGAAAGAGCAGGAGATGAAACAACTTCTCGATGTGATGGAATCACCCGACCTCGCTGATTTGGTTGACGAGGTGAGCCGTGAGGACTCAGTCTTGCTCAACGAGGGTGCTACCTTGGAGGATGGAACTCCATTGCCCCGCCTAGCAGTATTGGATTGTGGAATCAAATACAACATTCTGCGTGAGTTGTGCACACGATTCGAAGTGGTGTGGTGCCCGCCTGACGTTGATTACGACGAATTGGTTGGGAATTGGAAGATTGATGCACTATTCTGCTCAAATGGCCCCGGAGATCCCGCTCACCCAGGAAAAGCAACTGTGGCCCGCCACACATTGGCTCATGCAGTAAGAGATGATTTGCCGGTGATGGGGATTTGTCTCGGCCACCAATTGATGGGTTTGGCCTCGGGATTGCGTACCTACAAGTTGCGTTACGGACATCGTGGTGGTAACCAGCCGGTTGTTGACCTTGAGACTCAGAAGGTCAGTATAACCAGCCAGAATCATGGATTTGCGGTGCAGGACCCAGAACAGGGGATGCTTGCTCCTCACCCTTCGGGAGCTAATAGCGGGGACGTTGAGGACTTGCTTCGCAGCGACGTAGTGGTCCGTTTCGTCAATGCAAACGACCGCACCGTAGAGGGGCTTGATGTGGTCGGAAAACCGGCATTCACTATCCAATTCCATCCGGAAGCATGCCCCGGTCCACACGATGCGAATCCTCTGTTCAACAGGTTCTCCGGTTTGGTCGAGAAGCATCTGGACGGGAAGTTGCCGCTATGCAGGAGGGCTGAATGATGCCGCGCCGTAATGATATCCAGCGCATCATGATTCTTGGCTCGGGCCCGATTCGCATCGGGCAGGCGGCCGAGTTCGACTTCAGTGGCAGCCAAGCCTGCCGCGCGCTCCGAGCAGATGGCTACGAGATCATTCTGGTCAATTCCAATCCAGCAACAATCCAGAATGACCCAGAGATGGCAGACCGGATTTACATCGAGCCGCTGCTGCCTGAAGTGGTGCAGCGCATTCTTGAGATTGAGAAGCCAGATGCGCTGCTTGCCGGCATGGGTGGGCAGACTGCCCTCAATATCGCAAGCGCACTTGCCCATGGAGGCATTCTAGCAAAACTTGGTGTCGAACTCATCGGCTGTGACCTGATTGCAATAGACGAGGCCGAGGATAGAGACTTGTTCAAGCAAGTCTGCGAGGAAATTGGCCTTCCTGTGCCGAAAGCAATAGCCTGTAATTCTATAGAGGGTGTGATTGAGGCATCAGAAGAATTGGGTGGATTCCCGTTACTGATTCGCCCCGCATTCACACTTGGTGGCCTTGGA
>CAUZSM010000039.1:0-14031 GCA_963582685.1 Candidatus Thalassarchaeaceae archaeon
AGCGCAGCAAAGGATGGGATTGCGAAGAACAGAACGTCTACGTCACCACTGGTGTGACTGAAGCACTGCACATCATCTTCGCAGCCACCCTGACTGAGGGTACCAAGGTCCTAGCACCCGGGCCGCATTATCCGCCCTACATGGCATATCCACAATTGTTCGGAGCTACCACAGTTGAATATCGACTGAAGTCGGAGTCAGGCTGGCAAATCGACTTCGATGACATTGAATCGAAGATGGATGACTCGGTTCGCTTGTTGGTGCTGATTAATCCAAATAATCCGACAGGCAATGTCGCCACCCCGGATGAGGTGAATCGCCTGCTGGATATCGCCGCTAACTGGCCAAACTGCATCGTGCTTGCCGATGAAATCTACGATGGCTTGGACTTCACAGGCCAACTGAGGAGTGTTGCTGCGACGTCGCAACAACGTGCTGTTGAAACTGGGGCAGGGGTGCCAGTCATCATACTCAATGGAGTATCAAAGGTGTACTACGCACCCGGCTGGCGCATTGGGTACATGGCGTTCCATGACCCAAATGGTCGGATGGGCGCAGTGAAGGATGGGGTCGAGAGGCTTCTTCGCTCAAGGCTGTGCCCGTCTACACCGGCTCAACTAGGCTACCTTGCTGGGCTGACTGAAGATCGGTCATGGATGGTAGGGCATCAGGAAGCTGTGCGTTCCCGCCGACAACTCTGTGTTGATAGAATCAATGAAATCGAGGGAATTGAAGTGGAGGCGGGGGACGGCGCATTCTACATGTTTGTGCGGTTAACTGACCCGAAGTGGGCGGCAGACGACAAGCAATTCGTGCTTGACCTGCTGCATGAGGAGCACGTTCTGGTTGTGCATGGCAGCGGATTTTCTCCCGAATTCGGTGCAGGCCACTTCCGCTTGGTCCATCTGGCAGATGAAATCACTTTGAGTATCGCTTTTGACCGAATTGATTCATTTCTGACGAGGCACCGCAAAGGGGCTTAGACTGGTGCCTCGCGTAGGTGAGCGCTGCGCGTGCGAGGGCGTCACACGCCACGGCAAGCCGTGGCGTGAGGGAGAAAGCGATTAGAACTCCGACTGCACCCTGCAATCCATGCGATGGCGCGGTACCGTCTGGATTGCATCAATCCTGACGTTTTTTCTGGCACTACCCGCCGTCGCTGCAGAGAACGCCACAGTCGTCCACCCGGCTACAGATTTTGACCCTATGCTGCTGCTTCCGGTGCTCGTTGCTGGATTGGGCACATTCATGCTGTGGAAATGGGTGCTTCCACTATCGCTCCGTGATTTGCAGGTCGCCTTCGAAGTTGATGTTGACCTCTATGAAGTTCATCGATTGACCAAATCAAAAAAAGAAAGTCAGGAATTGCTCGACCTGCGTGGATCCTCTGTTGGCGTTCTAGCCTATCTTATGTCGATGGCCGGTGTTATGCTCATTGTCTCAGAACTGATGTTCAAGCCGTCGGAATATTACGAACCACTACTGATTCTGACAGCCTTCTTAATTGCCATTCCAGTATTCCTCTCGCCGATTGTAACGATGTACGCACAAATTGAGGCAATGAACAAGAAGATGGTTACCAGCAAACTCTCTTCACAGATTATCGGCTATTTCGGCACCGCTATCGCGATGCTAATCGCTGTTGGCACGACTATCTTCTATGGCTACGAACAGGCGATTGTATCTGATGATTACAATTCGACGATGATAAAGTGGCTCGGATATGCGCTACTGGTTTTCATGGCCCCAACAATTTTCGCTTATGGACGAATAATGGGGGCGTCATGGAACACCTTGATACTGTCTAAATGGCGTACTGCAAAAGGTTGGAGAACTCCAATCGACCCTGATAAGCCCTCATTCAGGCGACGATTCATCTCACTTTGTCTGTTCGTTTTCCTCGGTACAATGCCCCTGACGGCAATCAATGGCATTGTGACCCTGATTCATGTCTATTACAATCAGCCCGGCGGCGATGAGACTGCGCGACTTCTGGACCTCGGTGGAATCATCGGCTTGTCGATATTTGAATTGGTAGAAGCCAATCCATTCATCCAATCCATCATCTCGTTGAAGACATTGAGTGCGGTACTCGCCTCATACCTGATGCTGAACGTTGCAATCGTTGGGCTGGCATTCATCTTCGAATTGACGAGGAACATCTTCCTCGGGGGGCAGACCTTCGGAGGAGTAGGTGGTGTCATCCTCGCCCAACCTCGTGACATCAGAACTGAGCGGAAAGTACAGGGTAGAATCCTGTTCTTCGGTTTGGCCGGATTCTCCGGTTATGTCGTCCTTCTCCTCACTCTGCAGACCTACAAGGAATTCGCTTCACTGATGCCATATGGCTCTGATTCCATCGAAGCAACACTGCTGAGTGCCACATGGCAGTTCATCACCGCTGGCCAGAGCATCTTCCTACTGACATGGCTACTCTCAAGTGTCCGGATGCAACGTCTCCGGGCTCTGAAGTTCGATCTTGCCCCAGATGAGCGACGAGAAGGTGCCATCATGGCCGGTGGTGGAGATTGGATGAGAGAACATATTGAAATAGCCGCCAAGGACCGTGACATCGCAGCACTCCGTTCATTCCAAACTGAGAATATTGAGGGTGATAGAGCGATAGTAAGATTGGAGAAGGGGCGAGCAAAAATGGTCGAGTCCGCTCTGCGTGGCCTTTGGCCTAGGGCTATTGAAGAAGCACGAAAAGTGCTTGCTCAACAAGGTGGAGAAGATGATGAAGCACGAATGGTCATCGCTGCCGGACATATCGCGTGCAGGCGTATAGATGCGGCAAAGGAAGCGCTACGCGGCATGGAGATGTCAGAGGGATACGACGAGCCGGAAATCCTCTCATTCATGACTGAGTGGCTCGACCCATGGACTGGACAGGTGGCCCCAGATGATCTCTATGATTGGGAGAATGTCTCCGCCATAGACCATCTGCAGGACTTGCAGCGTCGAGTCAAGTCCTGGGACCCGGTTTCGCGCATTGGTTCTGCCCACAAGGACCAGCTCTCGTTGTATGCTCAACTAAGCTCTGTGGGAATGATGCGAGGGCAGCGTCGCAGCGATGAAGCGCTCGACCTTGCCCTAGACATGGTTCGACTGCATCCGAACAACACTCTCGCGCGCATTGCCTGCTCGTTATGCTTGATTGACCTCGGTGAATGGTTCGACGCTCTCGATATCTTTGAAGAAGTGAATGAGTCCTCGGCAGAAGACCCCGCCGTTAGAGCCCTTGCGGGTGTCCTAGGATTCCAATGTGAGCCCGATGAATTGGAGACAGCAATGATAGTGGGAACTCGCGAGGAGAGGGCAAGATGGATTGATGAGGCACCTGTCAATCCGTACCCTGCTCTCGCTCATCGGAGGGGTACTAGTTCATCTGTCAACGCCAATTTACTCGCCTTTGCCCACGAGGCCGTTGAACGTGGTATGCCACCTTCATACCACCAATCTTCTACTCTGCTTATCCTGAATATGGTCATTCTATGGCCACTGTATGCTGTTATCGGATGGATAGCGAGCGAGCAGACTGGTAACTGGGTGATTGGGTTGATGACTGGTTTGGGGCTGCTCGGACTGCACATTCTAACCCGCAGGTTGCGTAGGCAACAACGTCGAGTGATAAGGCATAGAGACCAGAAGGCAATGGTCGCATACGCGAAGATGATGCGTAGATACAATGTCACAGGCGATGAAGAGAGGATGCCCATTGGCAATAATCTGTTGATGAGTGGATTATTGTTTACGGTCAATGGCAATGTGTACGACATCGGAATGCCGGGTTGGCTTGTTGTCCGACTGCGTAAGGAGAAAGAGAGGCCTTTCCGCAACCGCATGCGCGGGCGTATGCGCGAGATTAATTCAGGCAAGTTGGCTCGAACCAAGCCGTTGCCGGACCTCTGGTGGACTAAGAAACCCAAGCCGATGGGTAAGCAGATGAGGACACTGGAAAGACTGATCGGACCTGCCGCGTACCGAGGTGTTCATCGCAGGAAACTCTCGGAAGGTCGCCAACTCAGAGCCGGAGTACAGCATGAACGAAAACCGGTGATGGATACCAAACCCGAGGCACGAGGTATTCCTACCCATTCAATCCGAAAGGAAGATGGTGGACAGCGGTTGCCGAGCCAACGACCTGCAGCGGTAGATGAGGGTCGTGCTCAGAGAGATAATATTCGTCAAAAGGGTGAGAAATCTTCTGGCCAAAAACGCCCCTCTACGAGGCCTAGGGGCCGCGATGAGGACGACGGGCATTGAGCATCAGCAAGGGGAAACATCCATCCTCCTCCGCCTCACGTTAATTCTCATGCCGCTAGTCGAGGACGCCATGGATGAGTCAACGCCTTGGCTCACTGCTCAACTACAGCAGCGCTTTACGCATAGAAATGGAGTGATTGCTGATTCTCAAGTGGCAAATGAGTTGACTTGGTTGGTCGCACTTCCGACCTTTGATGGTTGGTTCGCCGCCCTTGAAGAAATCCTCACTATGACACTAGGAAGGAGGCTGGCCCACGCTGCGGCGGAATCCGAGGAGTGGTATTGGCGACAGGACGCGAATGAGTTGCCTAATCCTTGGTTCAAAAAACGGCAGAAGCGAATGGCAGTCGTCAACGAGGATTGGGCCTTGCGGGGTCATGGACAGATGCAGTTTCTCAATACTACTGATTCCACTGATTCTGTGTTGGTTGCTCATCGCTCACACACTTCGCTGGCAGCGGGAATGGCCAACGCTGCGTGGGAGCGTATCGAAGATAAGAGGACGCGATTCCAGTGGTCTGACAGAGGGGCTTCAGAAACCATCATCGAAGCCGAATATGACCCGAGAAACATCCCTGCACCTTCACCCACAAGCCCAAGTTGGCTGGATGCGGGAACCGCCACGGCAAGAAATGACGAGGAGGTCCATCCAATGGGGTTAGCTCGACATGAAGCAGATGGACTGTGGACTGTGGAAGGCACACGAATGATAACGCTCCATCGTGACGTGCTTCTCCGTTTTGAATCGCTGGCATTACCACACGTTTCCGAAAGTGCGAGAAATACCGACCCCAGAACCAGTTGGACTGGTTTGAACGACACTGATACAGCGGTGTTGTGGGATGCCATTGCTGAGGCCCTGCGGGAACAATTCCATGCCTCTGGTGAGTTGGTGCTGATTGCTGAGGCTGCCCATTGGCTGCATGTCTCTGCAGCGCATCTCGGCTCGGCCGGGCTGGGAGAAGTAGTAAACGCGGAATCCATTGATGAACTCGGCGGGGTGAATCTCGATATTCCAGTATGTACTCATCCTGCCCTTGCTGCAGGCATATTGCTCGGCTGCTGGGAGCGTTCCGAGGGCAGGCAAGGCAGATGCGATTGGAGTTGCGGACCTGAGGGTCACAAATTCGTCCTACGCAGTCGCCGTGAGGTTGCTGAGTGACCCTTTGAAACAAAGTGGTTTTTTGTCACAATTTGTGGCAAAAACGTGCTACTGAGCGTGATATCAACTCGCACGCCTCTGCTGAAGCATTAAAGGTGAAGCGTTGGGTCGCCAAGAAGTCTCAGTGTGCTACGCACCCGCGGAGTTGAAATTAATGGGTCTGAATCACAACCAATGGGCCGTCGTTGCAATCGCTGCCACGTTATGTCTCGCAGGAGTGTACACAGTCATCGCATCTGCCGGTGACACACTGAGTAGCGCTGGATACAAGGCTGGCGGAGGTGATGTCCTACCAGACCCTGATGAAACCCAGAAAGAGGCGCAAGACTCCGATGGGGACGGCATTTCTGATCGTATGGAAAGAACTCAGTATGGTACAGACCCCAATCTGGAAGATACTGACGGAGACGGCTTACTTGATGGGTGGGAAATCATGAACGGGCTCGACCCTCTTGATGACGGTGATGCCGACTTCGGTGAAATCATCAACAGCCAGAATCCAAATCAAGACGATGTCAACTCCGGGGAGCAAAATGAGACATTTCCCGACCCGGATAACGGCCCTCTCGGCGACCCCGATCGTGACGGACTGGTAAACGAAGCAGAAGCCGCTCTTGGAACAAATCCGAATTTGGCGGACTCAGATGGAGATGGCCTGAACGACCGTTGGGAGGCGGAGCACATGGCTACGGTTGTCGGCGCTGATGGGCAGGCATTCACTCTGATTGACCCGCTATCCGGTAACTGGGATTGCTCTCTGCTCACTCCTGAGAAAGAGGCTGAAGTCGAGTTGGCCCTAGGCGAGGATGAATGGAATCTGCTCGCAGACCCCTACAACCGCCACTCTTGCGATGCTGTGCTTGACGTCGATACCGCTGGGGCAGACACCCTTCCAAACTACATCGAGGAGAGATACGGTACCAACCCATGGTCCGACGATAGCGACAATGACCTGATTGGAGATGAAATCGAAATATCCTTTGGCCCTCTGTTGCTGATGAACCACTGTGGAGTCACCCAAATTAATCCGCCAACACTACCCGCTCCATTTACTCACATTCTCGACGATGCGGACGACTACAGCTGGTTTGTTGAGGACATGGATGGCGATGGCCGCTTGAACGGCCCCAGCGACTGGGATACCGATGGTGATGGAATGCCCGATGGATTCGAGTACTGCTTCAACGATATTCTTGATGCAGCAAATGCTTCAGACGCATTTGGCGATGAAGATGAAGATGGACTCAGCAACGCTGAGGAATATCAGGTCGCCTACTCATGGGGTGCTGCAAACTTCACCAGTCCAGTCAATCCAGACACCGATGGTGATGGAATGCCAGATGGTTGGGAGGCTACCAACGGCCTGCACCCTGTCGATGGAAGTAACGGTGATGAAGACCCCGACCTAGATGGGTTCGACAAGGATGGGGATGGCAATGTCCGCATGTCCGAACTCACTGGATTCGCTCGGGTTTATTCTATCTCGGTTGAAGTCATGGATTGGGTTGAGGCTAACCAAACCGTCGCATGGGCACAGGTTACAGTAGCTGGCGGCAACCGCCAGAACGTCCCCCTACAAGCTCCGGTCAGCGGATATGTTTACGACATCCCAGCACTGGACCTACTCAATGGTCCATCTAACGACAACGAAGTCACCAGCCGTAACTACGTATGGATAATTATTGTAGAGATTGATGAGATGTTTACCAATCTGATGGAGTACAACGCCCGAGATACCGATGGAGACGGGATAGCTGATGGGCGTTCTACAGACCCACTGAATCCCGATACCGATGGCGACGGTCTGAAAGATGGAATCGAGGTCATGGGCTGGGAGATTCTCGTGGTTAATCGCGGTGTACAAACCATACACGTCAGCAGTGACCCTGGTCTATACGACACCGATGAGGACGGCTTGAACGACAGTCGCGAATACTATCACACTTACACAAACGCTTCCAACCCAGATACCGATGGAGACGGTCTAGAGGATTATACCGAGGCTGTTGATGGATTCATCTGGGATGGTCATCCCTACCAAACCAATGCTAGCATGTTCGACACTGACAACGACGGATTGGAAGATGGTGAGGAAGTCGTATTGGGACAAGACCAGTATGTCACTCACGCCAACAACTCAGATACTGACAACGATACTCTGCTCGATGGTCATGAGGTGCTCTATATCCCGCGCCCATGGCAAAATCCGACCAACCCCTTGGTTAACGATACCGATGGAGATGGCATGCTAGACGGCTGGGAAATGCAGGTGGAATCAACGCAGGCAAATACCAAGACCCATTCTCTATGGATTTCAACCACCAATTGGATGGCTCCCGGTTGTGAGGACCCACAACAGTGCACCAAGGCACCTGGAGGCTGGTTGTGGCGAAACAGCATCCGAGGATTCATCGGTGGAGATGGTGATGCTGATGGCGATGGTACTGCCGACCCGAGGTACTTCATACATGAGATGAATCTGACTGGATTTACGCTACCAAGCAGTGGTGGGCGCTGGGCTCTAGACCCCTCACTAGGAAGCGCTCCAGATGCATCGTATGACATTGATAATGACACTCTGACAAATGCCATGGAAGCACCAGACCGTTGGGACACAAACCCTGTTGATGATGATACAGACCAAGACCGGCTGCCTGATGGCTGGGAAGTACATTGGTCCGATGTTGCTCTCTCACTCGGCATGGTTTCAAACGGCACACTGGAGGCATATGGCGCCCGAGGACCGATGGACCCGAGTATGATTGACAGTGACCTCGATGGCATCCCTGATGGCGAAGAGGATTTCGATAATGATGGCCTGAATAGAACCAGTCAACTCAACAAGTATTGCCCCTCGTACAATGACCCACAATCATTCAATTGCCACATTGACCCAGAGACACCTGATGGTGCTACATTCTACGACGACTTGGAAAACTACACCAACTATGAGGAATTCCTCAACGGCACATCTCCAGTATTGAACGACACGGATGGGGATGGCATGAATGATGGACCTGAAGTCTATCATCAGGATCACGATAATGATGGAATGTGGTCTGGCTGGGAGTACTACTTCGACTTCGATCCTTTCGATGCGGCTGATGCGCTGATTGACTCAGATGGTGATAGTTACATCAACCGATGTGAAAACGAGTGGAATACCAACCCGAAGGATTCCTCGTCCTTCCCCGGACAGGGGCAACACTGTGACCAGTTTGCTGGCTGAATTGTGTAAGACACACCTTTTCACCCCGTTGTGACGATTCACTGGGAGAATCGTGTGGCTGATGAAGCGGATTCCGACATACTTGAAAGCGGATGTTATGCGCCTTCATTTCATGAAGGCGAATCGATGTGCTTGGATTGCACTTAGTTTGGCCACCATCATGGCCTTGTCAAATGTTGTCAGCATCGACGGGGGTGGTGACCTCACCCCCATGCCATTCTCGACGGGTGGCGTCGATGATGCCCCAGTAATCTCTATCGATGCAGCACAAGGGTTGGTTCTGATTCATTCTCTGAATGTAACCGGGTTCTATATCGACGAGAATGAACCGGCGGCCATCGATTGGCTGATTCACGACGGAGAGGGTACCTTGCTTAGTGGTGACCTCATAGAATCGCTTTCTGAACCCGAGTCAACACAGTCAGCTTTGAGGATGAAATGGTGGTGGAGTATCGATGTCAACATTACAGGAATAGTCCCGTGCTCATGTATCCTCGAGTTGACCGCTACTGATTCACAAGCGCAGAAAACGGTGGAGTGGCTGATTATCTTCGGCGATAAACTCGATTTTGACCTTCGACCACAGGTACTTGTGACTGCTCCACTATGGACTGACTATGTCTCTGGAGATATTGAGGTCCGGGGCTTTGCCCTAGATGATGAGATTACTCCACCAACCGTGCAGTGGTCTCTTACACAGGACGAAACGGTTTCTGTTGCCTGCATGCAATCTTGGATACAGGTTTCAGATAATGTTGATTGGCAGAACTCATCATATGACTATGCCTTGGATGGTGGCTTCACTTTCAATTTGGATTCAACTGATTTCGATGATGGCGCACACATCCTTCTTGTCAGAGCGGTTGATTCCACGGGTTCAACCTCTAGAGTGGCCTGCGTGCCTGTTGGCATTAACAATCAGCCCCCAGTAGCCGTTATTAGAGGGCCAGAAACAATAGTCGAGGATGATGTACTCGTCGAATTTGATGGGAGCGGTTCTGAGGACCCGGCGTGGGGTCGGGGCTCGCTGATATTCGTTTGGACACTAGAGAAGGTCGATGGTGGGCTAGATGACAGAGTAATCGACAGCGGATTGGACAAGCGAACCTTCAGCATCATAGCGGACGATTCGGGACATTGGCGACTCTGGTTGACGGTTGCTGACCAAGGGGGGCTGACCGATATCGCCACTCACGAATTCAATGTCACAAATGTTGCACCAATCGCGGCGTTGCGTATTGATGGGCAGTTGATGGAGGATGGGAGTGAAGTAAGGCTCTCTGATTCAATGCACTGGCAACTCGATGCGACTGAATCAAGGGATACGGCCAATGATGTCGGAGGATTGACCTACACCTGGTATATCGATGGAGAGCCACAGATGCTCGGTCCACAGCGCTTCCTTGCACGACCCGATGACCTCGGTATGCCACATACTCTTTCCCTTGCTGTCAGTGATGATGATGGAGAGACCGATTGGGTAACCATCACTTTCGGAGTGGAAGACACGCCATCAGACCCAATGCGAGAGCAGGGGGCTAGCAGCGACCTCAACTTCGTCATCCAACTCGCTCTAGTATCGCTATTCCTTACTGGGGCAGTTATGGCAGTAGTGTTGGTGACTCGGCGCGGAAGGGCAGGGATTTCCATTCCGAAGTGGAAGTCGCGCAGGCGCGGCAATCAAAACTCCGACCAAGTGAATATCGACCAAACCGTTGATGTCGAAGATGAAGATGACTCGAAATCAACGAAGACTGACCGGCTGCCGTAGGCAGCCGCGTGTATGCGAATGGCTCATGAAGGGCCATCGGTTCGCATCCAAACATGTTCGGTGAGGAATCATCCACGCTCGGCGCAAGACCCTCAGGTATCAGTGGTGCCGAGCGTTCTCAGCGACAGGCTGCCTTCCTCGCTGAAATCGATACAGACAGTCTGGTATTGATTACCAACAATCCAACCGCTTCCCGCAGCGCGGATGTAAACCACAGACACCGGGCAAATTCCTACCTTCTCTACCTCACAGGATGGACCGAGCCCAACGGTGTGGTGGCATTCCACCATAGCGAGGAGAAGTGGGTATCTCGGCTCTACGTGATGCCCAGAGACATCCTGCGAGAAACTTGGGAAGGTCGTAGGCCAGGAGTGGAAGGAGCGTTGACTGGCTGGCCAGTTGATGAGACCGTCAGTAGGGATGATATCGCCGAGGACCTCGCTAGTCTGCTGAAAAACTGCAACCGCGTCTATCACATCCGTGGCCTAGACTCGGAAGTGGATGAGTTGGTGGATGCGGCATTTAGCGAGGCAGAATTGAGTGACCCTAGACCAATCCTCGATGAGATGCGACTGTGCAAGAGCGATGCTGAGATTGCTCTGATGCAGCATGCGGCCGATATCGGTTCAATTGCCCATATCGAAGCAATGCGTAATTGCAAACCCGCGATGGGCGAGTGGCAGATGCAAGCTATCCTCGAGGGTTGTTTCGTCTACCACCAAAGTGAATGGGCCTACCCGAGCATCGTCGGTTCTGGTGATAATGCCACAATATTGCACTACGGTGAGAACTCTGACGAGATGAGGGGCGGTGACGTAGTGCTGATAGATGCTGGCTGTGAAGTCGACGGATATGCCTGCGACATTACCCGTTCATTCCCTGTCAATGGAAAATTCAGTGATGAGCAACGGGCCATTTACGACCTAGTATTGAAATCCCAACTTGCGGCGATTGATGCTGTTAAGGTAGGCGCGCCTTACTCGGACCCCCACCAAGTAGTCTGCGAGGTTCTTGCTCAAGGCCTGATTGAACTCGGTATCCTTGATGGGCCGCTGGAAGATGCAAAGGGCGAGGATGGCGTTCGCCAATTCTTCATGCACGGAACAGGGCATTGGCTTGGGCTTGACGTGCATGATGTAGGGGGTGCCCGAATGTCTGATGATGAGGTGAGTCTGGAATTTGAGCCTGGGATGGTTGTGACCATCGAGCCGGGGCTATACTTCGGGGCATGGCGTGATGACATTACGATTGATGAGCGATGGGCTGGAATCGGTATTCGCATCGAGGACGATGTCCTCGTTACCGAAGATGGTCCGGTTGTTCTTACCGCATCCTGCCCAAAATCTGCTGAAGAAATCGAAGCACTGGTTGGCTCGGCCTAGGAGTTGAAATGATGAGTGATTGGAGAAGTATTCTCAAGGCCCAACGCCAACTAGGTGCCGAACGCCTCAGTGTTGAGGATGCGACCACTCTGTACGAGGAGGCGGATCTAGGAGCACTGCGACAGGCTGCCCTTGAAAGGCGTAGACAAGTGGTTCCCGGCGGCCATGTGACCTACCTCATTGACAGGAATGTGAATTACACGAATGTATGTACCATCAACTGCCAATTCTGCTCGTTCTATCGGCCACCCGGTCATTCTGAGACATATACCCAAACCTACGAGGAAATAAGCCAACGGTTCGCTGAGTTGGAGGCCGTGGATGGGGTCCGTGTTCTGATGCAGGGTGGTGTTAATCCAGAACTGTCATTCGAATGGTATGAGGATTTGATTCGATACCTGCGCAAGCAGCACCCAAGCATCGCACTCGATTGCTTCTCTCCGATTGAAATCGAGGGTATCGCGGATGTCTGCGGACTTTCCACTCTGCAAGTGCTCTCTCGCCTCAAAGAAGCTGGGATGCACGGATTACCTGGAGGTGGGGCTGAGATGCTGGTCGATGATGTTCGTCTGGACATCTCGCCGAAGAAGGGCAGTGCCGAGAACTGGCTCAGGGTGATGCAGGAGGCTCAGTCCATTGGACTGACCACCTCCGCCACCAATGTGATTGGCTTCGGCGAGAGCGAGTTGCATCGAGTCAAGCACATGGCTAGAATTCGGGATATGCAGGATGAGGCTCATGACAAAGATTGGTGCGGATTCACTTCATTCATCGCATGGCCTGTTCAGCTGGAGAACAATGCCTTCGGCAGGCGTAACCGTGGTAGAAATAGAATGGAGTTGGGGGTTGGACCAACGGAATATCTTCGCCACATAGCCATCTCTAGGCTATTCTTCGACAATATCGACCATATCCAAGCATCATGGCCTACAATGGGTCTTGATGTTGCTCAGATGGCTCTTTTCGGCGGTGCCGACGATGCGGGCTCGACCATGATGGAGGAGAATGTTGTGTCGGCATCAGGCACAGAGAAGACCTGCGCGTTAGAGGTAGAATTACAGGAGGCTATCATGCGTGCTGGATTCCGACCGATAAGGCGCGACTCGGATTACAATCTGCTCGATACTGCAATAATCGTCACTGAGGCGAGCGAGTTGGCTGCGCCCCCTCCAATCCAACCCATTTCTTGAATCACTGCTGCTCTGCGCAGTCCTCATCGGCTGTTGCTGCTTTGTTCTCGCTAGCAGCAATAGGTCCAACTGGGGCATGACCAGCAGTGGGCGCGATGCCGTCCTCGGAGGAACAGTTTGGCAGCGGCTCTCCCGGCTCATCGACAGAATTTGGAGCAGGGTTTCCAGCACTGACATTCGACCAGTAAACAACGTATGAAGTCACCCTGATATCTTGGTTAGCACCAGATTGTTCATTCTGAGGGACATAGTTCTGACCGTCATATAGACCAGCATATTGAAGCGTGTTCGGGCCACCGAAAAAATCGACCCAATCGGTAATATCCCAATTCCATTGCTTGACATCTTGGCCCGCACACCAGCCAGCCCTACCATACGGCCAAGACCCTAATTGGTTGACAACGGTTCCGACATCTGTTTCTTTTGCACAGCCTTCGTCGTCACTATTGTGTGTGCTGTTGCCAGCCATTGGATGATCCTCCTGCACATCATAGCCATTCATCATATAGCGATGCTCATGATTGCAGAACTCAGCACAGTTTGCGTTGTCTTTGCCAAATCCATGTCCAGTGATGCTGGCAGTAAGCGTGACCTTCTCGACATCGCTGGTCAGGTTGAGGTCGTGAAATCTCTTGTAACGCGAATCGTTGTTGTATTCTCCTCTGAAGGCACCCCCGCCAAATGCCCATTCGGCATCGATAGGTCGCAATCCATCGTCATCCCAAGTAGAAAGATAGATGCTGATGTTGAACCAACCACCATTGGCCCCACTATAGCGGAATTCGGTATGACCACCACCCAATAGCATAAACAAGTAAGAACTTACATCAGTTAACCAACGCCCCTCCCGTCCATATGTCGTGATGTATCTGACGAATTCTGTACCGCAGGTTGAGTGGTTGCCAGCCTCAGTGCAGATGTTCAATCTCTGGTCGTAGTCCCACTCGTGGCAACCACCATACCTGTCTACTGAACCATCCCCGTCATCATCGATGCCGTAGCGATCTCGATGCTCGATGCAAGCATGATGC
>CAUZSM010000040.1:0-13972 GCA_963582685.1 Candidatus Thalassarchaeaceae archaeon
CGTACCACCTTTGGTGAACAGTTGAGTGGCAGCCAACCATCCCTCTACCCGCACAATCTGCTGAGTATCCCAAGACTCCTCCTGCGCCTCGTTGGAGATATCTTCGCCTTCATTGGTATCTTCGGTAGCGGCGTCGTCAGCTCTACAACCGACTAAGGAAACATCTTGATTCACTACCCAGTAGTCACTTTCTGGATTGGTTCTACTTGAGATGACAGCAGTTAGATCACCTGTGTTCACAGAGGTCTGAACTTCACCTGCTCTATTACCCCAATCGACGGCTGGCTCGCCAATGCATCCTGCCAATGCGGGTAGCAGCAGCAGCAGACTGAGTAGCAAGGGAGTGTGGCGCACGCCCCTGTGAAGAACCCCTTTGTTGATGAGCATTCTCACAGTATCAGTGTGAGTCTTCACCATCATCTAGGCCAGTGAGGGTGTGCAAATCCTCAAGGAAATGGTGGACACTCCAATCAGCGCCAACGTAGACCAGTCGCTTGTTTCCTTGTTGGTCGATGATGAATGTTAGAGTAGTGTGGCCGACAGTGTAATTACCACTTTCATCCGTGATATCATCAAGATTACCAGAATCACCATCATTATGGGTTTCGTTGTCATCATGGGTTTCGTTGTCATCATGGGTTTCGTTGTCATCATGATTGCTGTTGATATGGTCATCATCGACAACAAGATTCCAATCTTCATAAACGTCGGTTAGAACAGTGTGATTGTCGTGAGTTAGGTGCGGCCAATCATAGCCCATCAGTTCAGTCCATTCTGCTAGATGGCTGACATTGTCTCGAGCGGGATCGATGGTGATAGACAGGAAAACCACCTCTGTGCCGTATGCGTCGCCCAACTCACCTTTCTCCCAAGCAAGGTTGGCCTCGATGATGTTGCATACATCTGGGCAGGCAGTGTATGTGAAGGCTAGAACGACGACCATCCCTGCATAATCAGACAGATTTGTTACCTGTCCGTCTTGGTTGAATAAAGTGAAATCTGCAGCAGGGGATGTTTGGTATTCGATACCATGGAATTCTGATTCTTGATGCTCGGATGTGTCCAAGCACCCCGCAAAAGAAGTGCAGAAGAGTGCAAGGCTAACCAGTACTGCAATTGTCTTCATTGACGTTGCGTGTTCGGGTTCTTTTGTTGTATTTTCTATTGGTTGGTTAAGAGTTGAAGGTGGCGCGGGCGGGGAGATTCGAACTCCCGCGACGCAAGGTCACCGGATTTCAAATCCGGCGCAATACCTGGCTATGCGACGCCCGCAGTTACGCGTAGAGGCTACTATCCTATGGCCTTCACGCTGATTCATGAACCATAGTAGAAGCCCGGTCTACACCACGATGGTAACGTGTCGGTTGCTCCGGGGTGGGTGAGTCCGATGAATAGAATCATCACGATGATGAAGAAGACTGGGAAAAGTGCAGTCATGGTCATTATCTTCGAATCTTCTTCACCCCACAGGTGCATGAAAATACCAGCGATGCCGAGAAGTTTCACAACACCCACCGAAATCAGGATGAATACTACGGTGTCCATACTGACGACACCCTTCATCGAGAAGGTCAGTGCAACCGCAACCACCTCTACGGCTGTTAGTATCATCAATACGGCAAAGTTCAGGTTATATGCATCAAATCCCAATATTTTGTTATGACTCATTTTCATTCCTCCTTAGAATAGATAGAAGGCTGGGAACACCAGAACCCAGACCAGATCAACGAAGTGCCAGTATAGTCCGAAATACTCGATACTTACTGCATTCCTCGGTGTGTAGCCTCCTCTGAAGGCCTTGATAGTCATGTAAATCAGTGCTACAACTCCACCCAGCACGTGCACGCCGTGAGTTCCTGTGGTGACGTAGAAGGTAGATGCCGCCATTCTAACATCGAACACAGCGCTTTGTCCAGCGACACAGGCATCGAGATGGTGGTCCCATTCAGCACAGTAGGTATATTCCGAAGCATGGATGGAGAATCCGTCTGATAGAAGGCTTGGTGCGTAGAAGAACGGGTGCTCATGGTCACCAATTTCGAAGCCGACGAACCACTCAATCAACTTGAACATCAGGAACATGCTTGCGAGAATCATTGTGCACAATAGGTAGACTCCGACCTTCCTACTGCGTTCTGCATCTGAAAGTTCCTTGTTGTGCGCAGTCTTCAGTGCCATCACAACCGTGTATGAAGAGACGATGAGAGCGAAGGTGTTGATTGCCCCGGGAATCAGCGTGTCGGGCATGAAGCCGAGTGCAGCATTCGCATGCTCTTGATGAACTCCGCCTTCAGCGATGAAGTAGGACGCTGGCAACCAACATGCCTGACCTGCTTCAAACAATCCACTGGCAAACAACTCCTCGCAGTTCACAATGCCAGTTCGGTAGCGGATATAGGTGGTGAATAGGGTACTGAACACTATCATTTCAGACATCAGGAACATCCAGACCGCGACCTTGCGTAGGTCAATGTGCTTGAATGGCGCGCCTTCTGCTTTAGCCTCAAAGGAGCCATCGTGGCCCCAGTCCTGTCGCCAAAATATCACAACCCCTGCCATGAAGACGCCGAGTCCAGCGAACACACCCCACAATTCTCCAGTATTGACTGCATATTCCCAAGCATCTTCCTCAATGCTCCACGCCTGTGTGAATACCTTAGCGAACCACATCAGGAAGATGGAGGAACCAAATGCAAGCAGGATAGGTGCCCATGAATTATGTGGGGTGTGCCAGCCATGGTGGTCGTCATGGGCATCACTGCGCTCTCCGTAACTCAATCACTCACCTCCTCCTCTTCTGCTACCATCATTTTCGCCATCCACTGCCCTAATCGACCCGGCTCGTCATCCTGTTTCTCAGCGAACTTCTGTACGGGCAGGTTGTTTGGATCATAGGACGGGGTTGGTGGTGGGCTGGTAGTAGTCCATTCCATTGACCAGCCACCCCACGGGTCGTTCGGGGCCCTGCGGCCCTTCAGACCACTGGAAATCATGTTGTAAACCAATATCAGATTGCTTGCGAAGAATATGAACGCCGCGACTGTAATCATCATGTTCCAGTCGCCAGCAGATTCAGGCAGCGCGAAGTAATCGCTAGTGGTGATGAAGTAAGTGTGCTGCCTTCTTGGCATTCCCTGAATACCGAGTCTGTGCATCGGCCAGAAAATCAGGTTGTAGGCGATGAACCCAATCAGGAAGTGTAGAACCCCCAACCTTTCATTGAGCATACGTCCGGTTGCCTTGGGGAACCAATAGTAGATGCCAGCGAACAACCCGAACACGGTTCCACCGACGAACACATAGTGGAAATGTGCGACCACGAAGTATGTCTCATGCAGATGTAGGTCCATAGGCACGCTTGGGAAGAACATCCCAGAGATACCACCAAGCGTGAAAGTAACTAGGAAACCGAGAGCCCATAGCGTATGAGTTCGATACACAAGGCTACCTCCATGCATAGTCTGTAACCAGTTGAATATCTTGATTCCAGTTGGAACTGCGACTACCATCGTGGTCAGCATGGTGACGAATCGCAGTGCTGGGTCCATGCCACTGGTGAACATGTGGTGGCCATATACGATGAAGGCGACGATGCCTATTCCAGCCAGAGCGTAAACCATCGAGTTGTATCCGAAGATGGTGCGGCGAGCAGAAGTTGCGACAACTTCGCTGATTATACCGAATGCCGGCACCACAACTACGTATACCTCAGGGTGTCCAAAATACCAGAATAGGTGACTCCAAAGTAGCGGGTCACCACCTCCTGCAACCTCATAGAAGACCGTACCAATGGTCCGGTCAAGATAGACTTGAACCAGGCCAATTCCGAAAGCCGGGATTGAGATGAATAGCATCAGCACGCTGACGAGAATAGACCAAGAGAATAGCGGCATATTCATCCAGCCCATTCCCGGAGCACGCATGGTGGTGAACGTGGTCATGAAATTAATTCCCGAAATGGTAGATGATGCAACAATCAATATTTGTCCAGCCACCCAGAAAGTGACGCCATAGTGCGCGGTTTCACTCACTATGTATGGTGCATAACCGGTCCAGCCGGTATCAGCCCCCTCCCCGGTGAACATTCCAGTGAATAATAGCAGGGCTGCGGCTGGGTTCAGCCAGAAGGCCAAAGCGTTCAGACGAGGTAGTGCAAGGTCATGCGCTCCAATCTGCAGAGGCACAATCCAGTTCGCCAGTCCGGCAATCATCGGCATGGCAGCGAGGAAAATCATCACGGTTCCGTGCATGGTGAAGAATTGGTTGTACTCATCAACGGTCAGGAAATCATTAGCGGGTGATGAGAGTTGAATGCGGAAGATGAGAGCAAACATCCCTCCAACACCAAGGAAGAACAATCCGTTGATGAAATACAATGTTCCAACCTTTTTGTGATCGGTGCTAGTCAGCCAGTCGGAGAGCCAAGGCCAAAATCTCTCCCAAGCGAATGCGCTCGGGTCCTTGCGATAGAAGATGTAAACAATGCAGGCTGCGGTAATCAGTATCATCAACAAAATGGCACTCATCAATATGGTCAGGCCACGTGCTTGTGGAAGTGGTTCACCATCTCCTAACGAGGGCCCAGCAGAGACCCGACTGGTTACGCCCCATTGGTCACCGCTGTTGGTGCTGTCACCATTCACTGAATTAGTGTGTAATTTGATGGTTGCATCACCGCTTGCTGGAGAAGTCCATTCGACCGTCCACTGTGTTTGGTCATTGCCGGCCTCTTCGTGGGTTAGGCTGCCATCGGCGTTTTCTTGTGTCATCTCATTGATGGAAGCAAGGGTACCCGCACTCACCCATAGGTGGAAGCCACCTTGGTTCTCACCAACTTCGCTGGTGGGGCCACCGGTGAAAGAGAGATTCAGTTGGTAGGTGGTGCCTGGCTCGTAATCCGCTGGCAGTCCCTCGATGACAGGGACAACTTCGCTTGACGCTGCTGTCCCGTGGCAGTTACAGCCGGAATCCTGTACACCCGAGATACCAGTGGGCAAAGATTGGGTTGCTGGAGCGAGAACAATCAGTGCAGTAAGCATGACAAGAATAACGACATTGCGAGTGTGTTTGCCAACTTGCATATTGTCACCTCAAGCGTGTACTTCAATGATAGCCGTCATGTATCCGTGGTTATCACCACAGTACTCTGTACACATCATTAATTGCCGACCAATTTCATCTTCAGATGGGATATAACTCATTCTAGTTTCAAGTCCAGGCTGTGCATCCTCTTTGAGCCCCCAATCATTGAAGAAAGGCGCATGAGTTACATCGTCAGAATTGATGATGAATGTGTATGATTCACCCGCTTTCAACGAAAGTACTGGCTTGGTTTGCCCCTCTACATCGGCGAATCCAGTGCTACAAACATCTTCGGACAGTTCGCCGCAATCGAAATCCCAAAACCATTGGTATCCTGTGACGCCTACTTCATGTGCATCTTCATCCAAAGTCCACATTTCATCGAGTGGGGCCCACGAGATGAAAGCCAGGTAAACGATGATGACGAAGGGGACGAAAGTCCAAGTCAATTCCATAGTCAGGCTGCCGTTTTCCTTAGGAAATACTCCAGGGGTGAAATCGTCTATATTGTTATTAGAACCATCCTTGGAACGGTACTTCAGCGAGTGGTGCATCATCCAAGTGTAAGTAATCACTCCGACAATGACTGACCATAGCATGAATTCATCAAACAACTCGTGGAATATTGGACCGCCAGCCTCCAAACGAATCCCCTCAATCGCGGCCGGTGAGCGGCGGCTATATGAGCGTTATCAGCACACCCCTACGGGGGTGTGAATCTTTCTCCGATGCTGGGTTTTCCCGCTGCAAACAGCGATGGTATCATGCGCTTGTTCCTCTTCATGTGGATTGATGGGGGATTCTAAGTCCGCTTTGCCAGATGGGTTGCTAGCGGAGTCGTCCAATGGAGTGGTAATTGCTATCGAAGTTGCACCCGCATCGAAGCGAGAGGAAGTAGCAGGTATCAACCGGTGGCGAGGACGTCTGCAAATCGCCGTCAGAGCACCGGCTCAGAAGGGAGCGGCCAATGCATCCGTGCTCAGTGTTCTTGCCGCCGCTCTTGCAATCCCACCGTCTTCTCTGAGCCTTTCCAGCGGAGAGAAGAGTAGACGTAAGACCATCGTGGTAACCGACTTGACTATCGATGAGTTAAATGCGCGCATACTCGCGCTTGTGGAGGATTAATATGGGCGGTAAACGGCAAACTGATGACTGGATTAGTGCCCGTGCGAAAGCAGCGGGGCCTCCTGATTTCGAGGTTCGTTACGAGGCCGCAGGACGTGCATTGGGTGAGGCACGGCGTAGGAACCGAGGTCAGCAAAAAGGAGGATGTGGCTGTCCTATCCTCGTCGAGGGTAGACGCGACAGAGAGGCTCTGGAAATTTACGGATTTACCGGGCCGATTGAATTGGTCAACCGAGGCTGGGACCGAAGCCGCATGACAGCCTACCTCTTTGAGAAGTATGGAGTGCGTAATCCGGTTGACAACGGGGCTTCACTGATTTTGTTATTTGATTGGGACCGCACGGGTGGGCAGTTGACTCATGATTTCAACCGCAGGATGGTCGCTTTTGGAATGAAACTGGATACCGAGACGAGGTTGATTATTGCCAGAGCGCTCAAACCGGAGGGAAGGACCGTTGAGGGACTCGCGCCTCATGCGCATAGGCTACGTTCGTTCATTGATACATTCGATGAGGACGGAGCCGAAGATGAGTGACTTCAATCCAGTTTGACCACGATTCTTGCATTGATTTCTGCATTCAGGCATTCGCTGATTCGGTCAAGGTCACGAAGTCGGTTGGCCAATTCATCTTGCAGTCTGCTGATGAGACCTTCTTTCATCCGTACCCAACGTTCATCTGGTTGTGTACCTTCAAACTGAGCACGATGTTCAGCATCACTCAACTGGTTCATTTCACGCCTGATTCTTGAGTCCCAAGCCTGCTCCGCATTGGCACGTAGTTCCTCAATAAGCGGGGTCTGCCTTCGCCTTTCATCGCTGAGAAGGCAGTTGTGAAGAACATCGAGTGCTTTCTCAATCAATTCCTCGTTATCTGACGAGGGTGAGTGAGAATCTACTGCACTGACTAACCGCCATAAAGCATCATCTTGAGTTGGCAGTGGGCTGCCATTTTCATCGAGCAGCAACCATCGCCTGATGCAGGTGCTGCGTAGGCCATATACCGTCCAATCAATGGCGACGAGCCACTTTGCTTGCTCGGGCATACCATCGCCCCTTTGGGAATAAAGCCATCGAATCGCTCCGGCATCATCATTCTCATCAACCGGTTCACACAGCCAGCGTATCAATGGATGCCACGGTGCAAGTAATGTTAGTTCGGGGTGTTGTCGTGACACCTCTCTCTCAAAGACGACATGCAGCCAATGAGGCCCGCTGCCAGTTGCCATGCGGGTAATCGACTCCAACCAACCTACATTGGTAGCATCAATCAGCATCGGGTCTTCGCACCTTGCGGCTAATTCTGCTACATGGGCATCATCGAGTCTCAGCATCCAAACATCATCCTTGCCTGTTGGATGGAGTTGGGCATCACCTTCATGCATCGCCAATCGATACATCACCCACCGCCGAAGGTGATTACAGTCAAGACCGAGGCCGTGAGATTCTACCATTGTTCGAAGTGAAGAAATGCCCGGGTCAGGACCTAACCACTCTCGCTCTTCGATAGCGCGTTCGGACATCCAATTCTCACGTTTGTTCAGCAGAGTGCGCATCTCAGGGTCCTGTTCAGCAGCATCTGCAGTCTCTGCCGGAACAAGCCCCCATCCAGCTTGGTGCTCACCACGAACAGATGGTCGGTCGAGTTCAGCCCTCGCTACCATTCGCATGGCTTGGCCAAGCATCGGGTCAAGCATTCCTAATGAGTCTTCGAAAAGTCGAATACGATGGTAGAGTCGGTGTAGAATGGCCGCGTCAATGGTACCTTCAACTGCAAGGTTGAGGATTACAATCTCCTCCGCTTTTTGGCCAAAGCGGTCCAGCCTGCCGATGCGCTGTTCGATGCGCATTGGATTCCAAGGCAAATCGTAGTTTACCAGTCGATGGCAGTGCTGCTGGTCGAGGCCTTCGCTGCCGACTTCGCTGGAAAGCAGAATGTCAAACTCACCAGCCTTGAATGATTCTCGCAGTATGTCTCTGGCAGCCATCGGTGTGCGACCAGTCAGTACCTCACAGGAGAATCCATCTGCACGCAAGCGAGTTCGCAAATGGTTCAGAGAGGCGTGAAAGTGGCTGAATAGGAGAATCCCACCAACCTCATCCTCGGCAAGACTGGCAGAGACCCATTCCCGCAGGGCTTCGTATTTGGTGTCGATTTCACCTAATTTCTCTGCTGCAGCAACAAGTTCGCGGAGATTGCCGAGGCGCCTCAGTACACGCATTTCGACCTCGTCAATCTCTACCGGGCCGCCATCATCGTCCTCAAGGTCAAAATCGAGCGCTTCGCGTGCGGCAGTACGCAACTGCCTCAGAACATGTGTTGCGAAAGCAGGCAGGCAGGAGGAGGCCATTCTCTCGGGTACAATCAGTGCCCAATCGAAGACACGACCCTCGGGATGACGCATCTGCACCAGAGTTCGTGACCAGCGTCTCGCAGCTTCATACAGCCGCCATTCCTCCTCTGTCAGCATGATGTCGAGAGTGATGGCACGGCGGGTGGTGAGGTTCCAGTCAAGATCCCGCCTTCGGGTACGCACCAACAAGTCGTTTAGGGGGCGCAACACTCGAATCAAGTCAGCGAGATGCTGTCGACTATCCTCTAATTGCTCTGCATTCCATGCACCCTCATCAAGTACCAAATCAAGCGCTTGGTCCAACCGCGGGTCACCGCGGATTCCGACGGTTTGGTCCAGTGCCCTGAGTCTGTCAAGTACACCAGGTAAATCGGGTTGGGCTAGACTCAGTTGAGCCAACGCGTCATTCAACATCCGAGTGGGTCCCATTGTGCGCTGAAATTGCATGAGAGTAGGCCAGCGATCGGGGGCGAGTAGTGAGAGTTGTACCCACAATTCTTCGTCGCGGAGATTGATGGGAGTGGCGGTGAGAAGCAGGACTTCCTCGGAGCGCATCGAGAGCAGTTGGACAGCGTCATGCAATCGGCTTCTCGGGTTGCGGCAATGGTGCGCCTCATCAACAATGGTCAGCATCAGATTAGGCACCAAGTCCAGCATCTGCTCAAGGGTTTGAGAGCGTCGCAGTACACCATGACTGACGATGATTATTCGTGGTTCTCCCTCTCTCATCCTCTGTATTTCCGCCAATAGTCTTCGACCACTGTCGGCGATGGCACAGTCGAGGTCTGCCCGGTGATAGAGTTCTTGCCGCCACTTCGAGCGCAATCCTCCCGGACAGGTGATTATCACCGCACCAGTTCGACCTATTGCGTGTAGTCTACGAAGAACTCGAATGGCTGAGATGGTTTTTCCCAGCCCAACCTCGTCAGCAATCAGCAGTCCACGCCACGGACTTGCCGACAGTCTGGCAGCAGGAAGATGCTGATGTGGTTGGTCATCCCAGCGGCCGAAGTTGTGTAGTGGCGCCGTATCCGAGGTTGGCAGCCTTATGTCGAGGTCACAGCGCAACAGGCTCCAATCTTGCATGGTGACTTCGTCATTGTCATCCGCTCCCGCGCCCGCACGCGATGTGGCCATGGCGACTCATCGGCCATCGACCGTACTTGAACACTGGCTCCACTCACCAATCATCGGGCGGAAGGCTTACCCCTTCCTCCTTCACCGAATTCAGCACAACGTGAGTCACAGTCCTGAGGATTCCCTCCACTGACAGTACGGTTTTGGAGAGGTTGTCGAGGTCAGCACGGTCGCGGACTCTTGCCAGCACCATCGAGTCGAATTCACCTGTTACATCGTAGATGCCAAACACACGTGGGTCGTCAGCAATCTGGTTCTGCAATTCCATCAATCGTCCCTTTTGGATACGCAATCCACACAGAACTGTCATGCTCCAGCCAATTTTTGTCGGGTCTAATCTGACTCCGTATCCTTGGATGACTCCGGAGTTCTCCATTCTCCTAACACGGTTGGAGACGGTTCCCAGTGCAACTCCAACCTGTTCAGCGATACCTCGGAGCGAGGTTCTTGCATCAGCCATCAGGACCTCGATGATGCGCCTATCAGTTTCATCCAATCCTTCCATTTCGCTCGCTCCGGGGGGGGACTTCGATTGCTGTTTACCAGTGAAGTACCGAGCAGCCCCGCCAAGGGGGTGCATGAACATATTGCCTGCTCCAAGCCAGCAAATTCGACATTCGTTCAGAATTGCACAACAATCTTGTTGGGAGTTGAACGTATGCTCAAGGGGGCAGAATCATGTCGAATGAGAGGTCGAGCACCCATCCACCCATGCCCTCGACCTGAACACTCCAATGGCTTATCACCGGGTCTGAGTCACTCGGTTGATGACCTCGCGCTTCCTTGACAAAGAGGTCGAATGTGCGCTCGGCATTTTCTCGAATAGATATCTCCTTGATTCTACTAGACAGCCTCCACGGCTCCTCGACAACCACCTTGGTTAGAGTGATTGGAGAAGCTCTGGCTTGCAGGACCGCCACCGGTACCACTCTGTCTCCCCTTCTCTCCATCCGGCCGGATAGCGATGGTAGGTGTCTCTCTCGTCGCCATTCCGCTCTGATGACTCCTGCAAGTGAGAACAAGATGATTGCAAGGCCAGCGAGGACAGCCACTCTGTCTCCATGGTTCGCTGGCCCGATTCCCGGAGCGGGCAGTTGAGCGCTTGTAGCAGCGAACACCTCGTTTGTCATGTCATCTCGCAGCAGTGCTACGAATCGAAGTCGATTGGATTCCCGCGCATCTTCCGGCAAGTCGTAGCGAGGTAAGTCCATCTCGGGAACAGTCTCCCAGTGCATCGAACTCTCCCCGGAATTGTGATTGAATGCGATGGTAAATCGATACAGTTTGACTATCGCCACCTGTGCGGGTGTGTGTCCTTCGATATCGACGGAATCCTCAAGGATGTACATTTGCAGTAAGGTTGTGTTTGACAGTGTCTCAAAGAGGTCGAGGGAGATACTGACATTGAGTATCAGCCCATCTTCAGTACCAACCCATTGCATTGCAAGTCCCAGGCCTGCGCTGGCATTGCTTACTTCACGCGCCAGTAATGCATCACGCAGCGAGAGCGTATCTGCATCGACTGCCTCTCCATCGAGGTAGAGACCGGGCCACTCAGCATCGAGGTCCTCCGCTCGATATTGGCCGGCTACTATTCCCAATTCATCATAGCCGGAGTCGCTTGAGTCGAGTGAATCATCGTGATGATGCCAAGTGAACCACAACGGGTTTGATTGGTCAGTTATGTCTTGTCGCAGCGCCATGGTATCTTCTTCGAGTTGATGGCAAGACTGACAATTGACGTGGGTGAACCACTCGACCATCGGTGGAACCTCATCTGCCGATGTACTCTGGGAGATGTGGATATCATCGGCAGCATCGGGAATGGAGAATAGTCCCCAGCCGGCGAGGGCAAGCAATAGGACGGCGACAGCGAATGGCAGCCAGCCGCCCTCGTCCTCATCAAGCATAGGGGTGCGAGTAGGACACCCTCCATCAATCTCGCTCAAGCATCCAGCGCAGGACATCTTGCTCAAATTCAGGCACCATCAGGCTCAATTTGCCGGCAATCCACGCCGGAACGGCTGTGATACGCCCATCAATTTCCACTTCGAGCAAAATGCCGCCATCCCGTTCTTCTCCCATTGTTTCAGCCACCTCATTGTCAAGCAGCCCCTGCTCAGCCAATGAGGACAACTCAGATCGCCCCGGTTGTTCTCCAGACAGCAGACTGCGTAGTAATTCAGTGGAGATTGTATGACGATGCGCCGTCACTCTTGCTCCGAGCCCATGCAGCCCTCTGGACAGTAGGCGATTTTTCCCTTTGCGAATCTGCCATGCGGGCTGGCCCGCCTGCAGAACCCGAATCGGGTGCCAGTGTCCACCGGGCCAGCCACCATGCTTGGCATTGGTTCGCGGTGATTCCCACATCCACTGTTTCACCGCAAGCGTCGTTGCGTGCGCATAGTGGCCGCGTCGGAAAAGGCCGAGCCCTTCAGATTCGATTCCCCAGTCAGTGAGCAGACCTGCGCCCTCCTCATCTTCTGGAAGTCGTAGTTCGTTATGTCCCGGATTAGGTGGAATGAGTGGGTGAACATCTCGTCCGATGTTTCGTGGATGAGGTCTTGAGGCTCGAGCGGCATTTTCGCCCTGCTCCGCTTGCCTGAATACAGCGATGAAGAAGCCTCCTCCATCGTTCTCATCATTCCAGACCCGGATGCATCTCGGCAGTGAATCTTGGATGTTCTCCTCCGTTGGAGGAGCCAGTGCATCATCCCAACTCGACAATTGCGGCCATTCTTCCTCATCAGACACTATCGAGCAATCGTCAGCAAGCAATGGCCAGGTAGAAAGTCCAGATCTGTTGGTCAGCCCGGGGAATACCTCCTCTCTGCTGATTTCCACTAATTCAAGCCAAGGGAATGTACGCAGGGCGTCTGCGACCACCGCCTCGTTTTCCAGTGGGTCAATACTGCAAGTTGAGTAGACCAACAGTCCTCCCGGCCGCAGCAGCATGGCTCCTCTCTTGAGCAGGTCGCGTTGTAGTCGATGCATCGACCTACCAGCCCAAGGTTTCCATTTCGACCAAACATCGGTATTCTTGCGGGTGGTTCCAGTGCCAGTGCAAGGCACATCGACGAGTACTCGGTCAAAGCCCGGCATGGCAACGCGTGGAAACTGCCGACCGTCGTGCTGGGTGATGACGACGTTGAGATGCCCACTGCGATGCAGATTTGAGACGAGGTGATTGGCTCGACCCGGATTCACTTCATTGGCGACAACAAATCCCTCACTCCCCAACATCTCTGCAATTTGGGTGGTTTTTGAGCCCGGAGCGGCGCACAGGTCGAGGACTCTGTCATTTGGATTGATATTGAGGGCTTGAACCGGCAGCATCGAAGCCGCCTCCTGTTGGGTTATTCTGCCTGTGCCGTGCAGTGATTGAATGTGCCTTCTCAGTTTCTCATCAGGTGTTCGTGATTTGAGCCAAGGAAGCACGTAAGCACCTCCGGGGCCGGTGTACCATTCGATGGGTTCGGCCCCGAACTCGACTAAGCGTTCACGTGTCCATTTCAGATCTTTACGCAGAGGATTGAGTCTGACCGTTTCGGGCAGTCTTGGGACGGCCGCGTCCAGCCACGTATCTCTTTCATCTCCGCGCAACGCGTGGACCAAACACGCTAGCCGGCTTTGCGCAGCGTGTTCACGCCAATCGGAAATCCCTGTGTCCACGCTCGCGCTGACAAGGCGCAAGACTTCAGCATTCGCCATCCGGTTACGGCCAACCTTCAACGCCCGCGCGTGCTCACGCGGGGCTATGGCGATAGGTGGCGGGGAGGTAGTGAGTCCCACCGCCGCCTTGCTCACTACGGCACTTCTGCTATGCCCTCCACTACTCGTCACATGGCCTTGGTTGCGTGAGCGAACCCAGTCATTTGGTGAAAAAGGACAGCGTTGGGTTGAGCGATTGGTTCCGCTGAGTCCGCTGCTGCTGATTCTACTCGCTCTGATTTTCCGCATTGATGCCGTCCTTTCCGCCGACGGACGCGATGCTCATGTCGCGGCTTGGCTGCCCGAAGGAGTTGGCGGAGCCGCAGCCCTTCCCTACATCTTCGCAGGTGAAGCCGGGGCGATGTTTGGGGTGTTGCTGGGCTTTGCAGCCATGCTTGCGTCTAGGATGCGAGATGCGAATTCACATGATACGATGCAGGTTCGAGCAGTGCGTTGGGCAGCTCTTGCATGGGTCGTATTACTTGGGTGGGGTACACCATCTGATGCCTTTTCCATTTCAGTGGCTGTCTCCGCTTTGCCACCGTTTGGAACCGCACCTGAATTG
>CAUZSM010000041.1:0-13627 GCA_963582685.1 Candidatus Thalassarchaeaceae archaeon
GACTTGAACTGGAGGACCGAAGATGAGCCGAGACGTAGCAACAATTCCGAAGCGTATCGCTTCAATCAAGTTTAGTCTGATGGACCCGAATGAGCTTCGCAAGATGTCTGCGGTTGAGGTCAAGACCGCTGATACCTACAAGGACGATGGACACTCCTACCGCCAAGGTCTGATGGACCAACGCATGGGTGTTATCGAGCCCGGTGTGCGTTGTGAGACCTGCGGTAACAAGCACGACAAGTGTCCGAGCCACTTCGGCCACATCCAACTTGAGTTGCCCGTTGTTCACATTGGGTTCACCAAGTTGATCAAGACAGCACTGAAGTGCACTTGCAACACCTGCAGCCGAATTCTACTGCACGAGCGCGAGGGTACTCACCCAATCGATGCGGACTTGAGTGAGCAGGACTACTACCGCAACCGTGTGACCGATGTTATGCAGAAGCACGGCGTTGGTTCTACTGAGTTCTCAAAGTCCATCAAGGAAATTGAGAAGATATGCTCTGGAGCGAAGCGTGCGGTATGCATGCACTGTGGCGCTGAACAGGGCAAGATAGTCCTCGACAAGCCGACTACCTTCAAGGAGAAGAAGAAGGAGAAGGGTGAGCACAAACTCAACGCTCGCGACATCCGAGAGTGGCTGGAGCGCATTCCTGACAATGATTTGATTTTCATCGGCATGGATGGGAAGAGCAGTCGCCCAGAGTGGATTATCATGCGGGTGTTGCCCGTGCCGCCAATCACCGTTCGCCCATCCATCACTTTGGACAGCGGTGACCGTTCAGAGGACGACCTTACTCACAAGTTGGTCGACGTTCTCCGAATCAACCAGCGTCTGCGTGAGAACCGTGACGCTGGTGCACCTCAACTCATCGTCGAGGACCTTTGGGAACTGTTGCAATACCACATCACCACCTACTTCGACAACCAAACCGCTGGCATTCCGCCAGCCCGACACCGCTCGGGCCGCCCATTGAAGACGCTGACACAGCGACTGAAGGGTAAGGAGGGTCGATTCCGTTCGAATCTATCAGGTAAGCGTGTGAACTTCTGCGCTCGAACAGTCATCAGTCCGGACCCAAATCTCGGAATCAACGAGGTTGGGATTCCTGTGCAGTCTGCCAAGGAGTTGACCGTTCCAATTCGTGTCACTGGAAGGAACCGCGAACAGTTGCGACAGATGATTCTACGCGGTCCAGATTCTCACCCCGGTGTGAATTACATCGTGCGTGGCGACAATTTCAGGGTCAGAATCACTGACCGAACCAAGTTCATGTGGGCTGGCTTCCGCTGTCACAACCCGGATTGCCATTCCGGAGATGTGGACCGCGAAGAGCCATATCCCGGTCTGAGACCAGACCTCAACGAGGTTCTATCCGCACCTAACTTCCTACCTGGGCTTGAGATAGCCGCCGAGACCGTTCGGCTACCCGACGGGGAGACCATGGATCGCTGGGTCGCCGATGAGGAATCCACCATCTACAATTTGTCCGGTGAAGATGCTAGTGGCAAAAATCTGGACTGGGGAGATGCGCGTGCGGTTATCCATCAGCGCTGGGTATGGGAGCGCGAGCACCCCGATGAAGAATTCCCACCTGAATTGGTTGTTCGATGTCCGCATTGCGGTTCTCCAGAAATTGAGAAGGATGGGCAATTTGAAGCGGCACGCGTTGAGGACCGCCTAGCGACTATTGACCGTGATGGCGACCCGAAGCCGGGAATGGTCGTCGAGCGCCACCTGATTGATGGCGATGTCTCCATCTTCAACCGACAACCGTCACTGCACAGAATGTCGATGATGGTTCACGAAATCCGAGTCATGGAAGGCAAGACCTTCCGATTCAATTTGGCCGTGTGTACTCCGTACAACGCCGACTTCGATGGCGACGAGATGAACTTGCACGTCATTCAATCCGAGGAAGCGCGTGCTGAGGCCAAGATTCTGATGCGCGTACAGGAGCACATCATCACCCCCCGCTATGGCGGTGCAGTGATTGGTGGCATCCACGACCACATTTCTGGTGCTTACTTACTAACTCACGGCAAACCTTTGGTCCCGAAGCAGATTGCTCTCGACGTACTCGGCCAGATTGGCTGGACCGGCGAGTTGCCCAAGGCATACGTCATCGACGGGGTCGAGGGCTACTATGGAACTGAATTGTTCAGCCTGATTATACCGAAGGGCATCTCACTCAGTTACATGAGCCGCAGCCAAGACCAAGTCACAGTTCTTGACGGGCAAGTGAGCGGAACCATTGACAAGCGCGGAATTGGTGCTGAAGATGGCCGATTGCTTGACGCTGTTGTCCAAACCCATGGCCCAACTGAAGGTGCGAAATTCCTTGACAACCTCACCAAGCTTACAATCGGTATTTGCACCGCAATGGGCTTCACGACTGGAATTGATGACGAGGACCTTCCTGTGGATGCAATGAAGCGAATCGCAGATATCAACAAGGATGCCAGTGCGGCTGTCGATATTGAACTGGAAAAATTCGGTAAAGACGGGCGCAAGTACGAAACCCGCCCCGGCCGAACTCCAATCGAGACTCTAGAGGAGAACATCCTGCATCTTCTTGATAACTGTAAGGCAGAGGCTGGAAACGTCGCTAAGAAATTCCTCACCGATGATAACCCCGCTGTGATGATGGCGGTATCTGGTGCACGAGGCTCAATGGACAACTTGGCTATGATGGCCGGTTCCATTGGACAGCCAAAGGTGCGTGGCAAGAGGCTTGAGCGCGGTTATGACGGACGTGTTCTCTCTCACTTCCGCCGAGGTGCCAAGGGTGCGAAGGAGAAGGGCTTCGTCGCCTCGTCCTTCAAGCGTGGTCTTGAGCCAACTGAGTTCTTCATGCTCTCAGTGTCAGGACGTGAGTCATTGGTTGATACTGCTGTTCGAACCAGCAAGTCTGGATACATGCAGCGTCGTCTGATTAACGCGATGGATGACCTGAAGGTTTGGAATGACGGAAAGTTATCTGTGCGCAATACCGCGAACCGCATCATCCAATTCTCATATGGTGAGGATGGTATTGACCCATGTCGTTCATTGAAGGGAGAGCCAATCAACGTCTCTGCTATTCTCGATGAAGTTATAGGAGGTGGTGCTTGATGGTAGTCAAGAGTGCAACGAAGAAGAAACTCATGGATATGGGTGTACCCGAGGAATACGCCCACAAGTTGGCAGACAATCGCAAGTGGGATGATGTCAAGGCACTGTCTGCTGGCGAGATCGCCCAGATTTGTGGTCTATCCAGCGAAGAGGCAAACGCGCTTTACGAGCGTCTGCAAACGCACGGCAAGCGCTCATCATCCGCCTCGGATGCATCGAGTGCCACCACAACAGTGGTGCGCCGCCGTGTCGCCGCACGAAGCCGCGTCGCCAAGAAGAAACTTGTATTGGAGGAGTACGATTATGACGACAAGGTAGCCCAGTTGAGTCACGACATCGACACGTCTGATTCAATCTTCCAAGCCTTGAAGAGTGCGGCAGAAGGTACGAATCAAACCTTCACAAATAGAATTCTGAATGACCTCACTCAGGGAGTTCACTCTCGAGGAAAGGACAAGTTGACCAAGCCACAGGCAAAAAAGATAGTAGCACAGGCTGCAGAGCAACTCAAACGCGCCAGTGTCGACCCATTCGAAGCGGTCGGTATCGTAACCGCTCAATCGATTGGTGAACCGGGTACTCAGATGACCATGCGCACCTTCCACTACGCTGGTGTGGCTACTGTCAACGTCACTCAGGGTCTGCCGAGAATCATTGAAATCGTTGACGCTCGCAAAATCCCAAAGACTCCGACGATGAATATCTATCTCGATGAACTCAACTCAAAGGGCAAGCCGTTGAACACCAACGAAGCGGCGGTCCAGAAGTTGGCTGCAGCTCTTGAGACCACGACAACTCAAGACATCGCTGATATCGATGTCGAAGTCGCTCAGCGCTATATCGTTTTGAAACTCAATAACAGGCACCTGAAACTCAAGAATATGACAGGTGCTGAGGTTCGCGACAAGTTGCAGCGAGCCACCCGCCTATTCATTCAGGCTGACAGAGAAACAAAGCCGCGGGAACTGCGTATTATTCCCGGAGTGAACAAGGAGGATGACCTCAAGGACATCGGCAATAATCCACCAACCTACACGGATCTCCTACAACTGGAAGAGAAGATCAAATTGCTGCGACTGAAAGGCGTCCCTGGAATCGATAGAGCAAATGTTCAGAAGACCTCCGAAGGCGAGTTTTACATCGCCACCATCGGTAGTAATCTCGCCAAGATTTCTCTCTTTGCGGGCATTGACCGGTCTCGCACTTACACGAATAACATCACGGAGATTCACCAGTTCCTTGGTATTGAGGCGGCTCGACAGGCGGTAATCAACGAACTGATCCTCACCCTAGAAGGAGCCCGCCTCGATGTCGACGTCCGTCACTTGCTGATGGTAGCAGATGTGATGACAAGCGAAGGCGAGGTTAGAGCCATTGGCCGACACGGCGTGAGCGGTTCCAAGCACAGCATCCTTGCTCGTGCAGCCTTCGAAGTTACTGTGAACCACCTGCTGAAGGCAGGTGTGATTGGAGAGCGAGACAACCTGACTGGCGTTGCGGAGAACATCATCGTCGGACAGCCAATAGCCTTGGGAACAGGCAGCGTTGAGTTGTTCTACGTCCCCAAGGGCGAATGATTCACCCATGAGAAGCAATAGTGGAGAATGGAGGAATTAAAATGGATTTCAGCAAGCAACTGAAGAATGCGATTACCACTGGAAAGATGACCTTTGGACAGCGGCAGGCGACAGACTCCTGTGATAGTGGGGCGGCTAAGTTGCTAATCTTCGCGGCGAATTGTCCTAGAGAATACATCGATGGACTACTGTCCAATCACCCCGATGTGCCCATGCATCAGACTGAATTGGTTAATCGAGAACTTGGTGCGGCATGCGCCAAGCCGTTTGCAGTCAGCACGATTTGTGTGCTTGACGAGGGCAACAGCGAGTTGCTGACTCTGCAACCGAATGTCGAGTGATTCCAAACGGCGCCTACGGCGCCGCGTCGGTCCGCTTGAAATCAGGTCATGTGAACCTTGAACACGCGCATGCTTGAAGTCATGAGTGTCAACTCGCGACGACATGGAGGCATTAATCCGCGATTTATTGGCACAACTCGGTGCCACACTCGTATCACCTCCACCCCACAATCCGTGCCCCGGTTTATCGATGCTAGGAGTCATCGATAATCCTCCGCGCACCCGCAGTGCCACACATCTGTCCGCTGGATGCCATGTCTGGCATGCTGAAGATGGCTGGGCTCCTCTCGACCGCCATGAATTGGAACGTTGGTTGGTCGATGCCGGTGAAGGTCAACATTGGCTGATTTCAGAACGAAGATTGTCCATTGCTAGTGAGTTACCGCAACGCGACGGCATCGAGTATGATTTGTGGTCTCCAGATAGGTTGTCCCAGTGGCTTGGCGAGGCTGTATTGAACGGCGACCTCTCTGCCACAGTTCCTTCCAGTCTACCGCGTTCAATCCAGGAACCGATGGCTCAAGGTGAGATAGAGGCTGAGGAAGTGGAGCGGTCGATCACCCAACGCCCTGATTCTTTACCCGGTGAAGGCCCGATTGCCCTGCACCCGGTAGTTTCAGTCGAGGAAGTGCTGCAAGGGATTGACCTTGACGAGGCTGAGTCGCGTCCGGTACTCATTTCAGCCAGAATCTGGGAGGTTACCGGAATTCTGCGAGGTCCAGAGGATGCTGCAGAGCGTCAGTGGTGGAATATCCTCGACGACCCTATATGTGCAAGCATTGACCACTTGGGGAGGGTCAATACGATGGAATTCATACCTTCATTGGAGCGGGTCGAGCCACAGAATTGGCCAAGTCAGGAGTCAGTAATGCAAGCACTTCCCGGGCTTTGTGAAGAGAGGAGACACTACACTGTGCATGAGGCCGCGGGGTCAAGTCAAGTCCGGGGCAGTCTGTTGCACTGGTGGCATCTCGACCCATCAAGTGCTGAAGTGACAGCTCGTCTGGCACTCATTCCGGCTTGGCAGGTCAGAATTCCCAGCCGCGGCTGGGTACTTGTGCATGGGCTGACAGGTCAGATTCTACCGATGCCACAGTGAAATCAGGTCAGCACTTCATCGAGTCTGTCAAACTCAACAGCATCACGCAGTTCAATGGCTATTCTTCGACCACTACTCATCGGCTTGCGCCACAACGCATTGCCATACGGGTGGCCGACGTTGAGGTGCACGTTGGTTCCGCCACCTAATCTTGGAGCTACATCGTAAATCCAGTAACCCATGTCCTTGTCGATGCAAGTCTGTAGGCAGAACGGGCCGATGATACCTGGGTCGTAATGCTCTCGACTTGCTGCAATGAACTTCTCACCGAGTTCAAAGGCCTCCTCAAGCAGACTTTCTCTGATTGTCGCCGTGTTGTGGCCAACCACAGTCATCTCGGGAATCAGCTGATGTGCTGGCATGGTCATTTGCTGAGGTGCTGGCAGCCTGACATGACCGTCAAGACTTGATTCAAACCGCCAGTCAACTCCGAGCAACTCCAAGCCGGTACCTTCCTCCTCGAGGGGTGAATAGAAGAAATTGAGATTGAAAACCGGGCCAATCACATAGCGCTCAATTCTAGCGCCTGCAAGGCTTTCTTCATCGATGACACCTTGCTTGAGAAGCCCCTGTGACTTTTCGACATACTCTTGATGGGAGGAACAGGTGAAGAATCCACGCTCGAGTTTCTTCTCTGCGTGATGGAGTTTCACGATTGCCAAGCAATCAATGTCCTCTGGGTGTTCAATCGCTTCTGGATAAGGCAAACCTCCCTTGTCGAGAATCCAGTAGTAATCCTGCTCCTCAGTACGCTCCTCCATCCTAAGCATGTTTCTGCTGCCGAACATCGGCACTCGGAAATCCCGCTCTATGGCACCGATTCCACAGTAGGATGTGAAGGAGCGGTTTGGGATATAGACAACATTCCTGTCACGCATTCCCTGTTGGAATTCAGGGTCAAGAACTACGTTGAACTTGTCGAGGACAATGGCCTTGTCGACCATCCCCCTAGTCACTCTTCCGCTGCTGCTGCGCCTTGTGCGGAAATACTCGGAATATGTTCGCTCCCGTCCCTTCTGACAATATGCCACCGTAGGGAAGCCTTCCTCAATCGCCCCATCGCAAATATCCAATGCGCTATGGCTGGCAGTCATGCCTATGCGGAGTTTCAAACGGTCATATTCCTCGAGTATGGCCTGAATGTCTGACTTGCCAATCATGTCCTCACTCGCCACGCTGAAGGGCCATCAATTCATCTGTGGACAGGGTCTCTCCTGACATCAATTTGCCCATGAGGTCCTGAACCTCCACCCTGGGCAGTGATTTCCCATCGCTATCCCCAATGCCCTTCTCGCGGTTGCGCTTGGCTCGCATGATGTCCTGAATGGAATGTAAACAGCGAAGACTGACGATGTAGTGCTGATGAGCATGGTCCGCCGACTTCTTGGAGAGCCTGACCTTGGATTGAGCTTCGTCGGCCTTCTCACGCAACCGGTCGACCTCGGCTGAGATTTCGATCATCAGGTCATGGGACTGCTGAGCGAGTTCAGCTGCAACGGTAACCACTTGATGGGCGGCCTCCTGCTCATCGATGGCAGCCTGTAGTTCAGCGCGAGCAGTTTTGAGTTCCTTGTTACTGTCCTCTTTGGCTGCCATTTCATCAAGAGTTCGCTTGAGTCTCTTCATCTCAGCCATCACTTTCTTCTCGTTTTCAGGTGAACGTGCCTTTCGCTCAAAGTCTCTCTCGAGTTCCTCAAGTTTGCGCGTCATGGCAGCAGGGGTTTTCTTCTGTCGCTCTCGACGGTCACGCGGACTCTCATTCGAATAGTCCCCGCCACCATCATCCTGATGCAGCCTTATCTTCGCCTTGGAATCGCGAACATTCTGGGTGCAATCAGAGCGAGCACGTTTTGCATCTCGCACTTTTGCGTTCTCGGCGTCGCGGATGACCTTCTGGCGCTGGACCTCGCTAATCAGGTCACGAACTTGGCCGTTGAAGCCGTTGCGAGTGGTCAGATGTGTGCGCGTTTCGCCGTTAAACACGTCTCGCTCCTCGCGGCTTTCCGTTGCCTTCGCATCGCTGATTTTCCTCAATCCAGTGAGGGTGCCAGCAAAGTCTTTCATGATTCTCACCACTCCTGTGCACCACTGTCGCACGTACTGACAGCAGCCCGACCGAGCAACCCCATTTAATCACTGTCATCGGGGAGCGGTGGCCCTTCTTGGCGTTGGGTATGGCGCCTTGTAGTCGTGGTAAGGGAACTGCATGACGAGATAACGATTAAGCCTGATGCCCATAGTGCATATACGAGTCAGATGTTCTTAGATGGAATGCCCGGAATGAATCGAGTCATGCAGAATGATGCCACCGCCCCTTATCTCACCCTAATTACAGGGCCCCCCGGTTCGATGAAATCCACATTTGCATTGAGCCTCATTGCAAACCATCTGAGAACTGCTGGCGGTTTTGGTCTATACTGCACAGTTGAGGAGACAGTGGACAGTTTGCTCCGTTCTGCGCATTCGATGGGATTGGATCTACCTCCGAATTTGCAAATCACCGACTTCACAGAGTTGCGCAAGGAGAACGAATCGATGGACTACCTGAAATTCACTGAACGAATGATTAAGCACTTCAAGCAGGAACGCGGTGCAGCGTTCAGTTGCTTCGTCCTAGACTCTCTTGGGGCGATATACAGCCTAACTACAGTCGACGAAGAGATGCGGAAGAGGATGTTCAGCTTCTTCGATTTCCTGCGCAGCCAAAACCTGCACACATTTGTCGTCACTGAGCGGCAATCCGGCGAATATGCCGAGTTGGAGGGTAACGAGGGCTTCCTCGCTGATGGTATCATCAATCTCGGATTGGACAGGCGCAATGGCAAGATAGTGCGCACCATGCAGGTAGAGAAGATGCGTCACGTGCGCCACTCCATGGAGAAACAGGCCATGGATGCCACCACTGGCGGAGTAACTCTACTCGGTTCACTATTTGATTGAATCATCGAGACGGCAACATCTCGGCCAATTTCTCAGAAATCTGAGTTATTGATTGGCGTAGCGCCCCAAGATTCACTTCGCTGCCAGCTCCAACCAATAGGAAATGCGATTCATTGATTCTCCTCGACGTGATGGTTGCCTTCTCGGCCAGCACCGTGATGACCTCGTGCTGACCACTACCAATCTTCTCTGCTCTTTCCATCAAGCCCATCCACATTGCACCTTGGTCGTCCGTTTGACCATGAGACCAAGACTCCACAGACATTCCGTCAGGCCCGATGAGGGCTGCCCAATGTACACCCTGCAGATGTTTCAAATCCCCTACTAGTCGACTCCGCATAATCGATGCATGATGTATCAGGCTCAAAGTGTGTATGGTGACTAAGACACTGGACCCCGCATCAGCAGACCATCTGTCTGCTGGTAGTATCCGGGTATGCGCCCATGCACGTTCAGGCCACGGCGGTGATACATGTTGAGGGCCACATCATTCTCCTCCCTGACCTCAAGTTGGATGTCAGAGATGCCTTTCTGGGCTGCCAATGACGTGAACAGTTTCCACCCCTCAGCACCTCTGCCGGCACCCCTTAGTTCTGGAGAGACCACGAAGGCCAGGACTCTGCCTGTCGAACTAGAGATGCGCATTGACCAGAGGACGCCTCCGATTTCTCCACTATGCTCGTCGATTAGCACCAAATCACCCCAGTATTGCGCCAGCGGCAGCATAAGCAACTTATCTTCGGGATAGTACTCTCCAGTGGAATCGACAATCAGCCTCTGAATGACGTTGACCATTTCATCAGAGAGACCCTCGGGGCCGACTGACTCCCACGCCCATTCGTGATTAGACACAATACCTGAACTAGGAGGTCACGGATGGGCCTTTCGCTCATCGTGGTTTGTCCCTATCCTGTGGGGAAACCGACCTTGGTTTTCCGCGTGAGGCCCCAACCACACGCTTGCGCGGTTTGACAACTTCGCGCTCCTCGACCTCTTCCTCATCGGCCTCACTTGAGATGTCGGTGAGGTTGCCACTAGCCAATAGAGCACCGAGGTCTTCCATCGAAAGCGTATCACCAGCGGAAGCACGCTGCTTGACTTCAGATAGGCGCACCCGTCTTCGCCCTGCTTTCTCATCTTTTGTTCGTATGCGCGAGTATGCGTCTAATCGGCCTACTTCCCGGCGCATCTTTCGGATTCCACCGCGTTGACTCTTAATTGACTCCAACATAGTGGAGATACTGTCGTTGAGTCGACGAATTTCCTTGTGGTCGGCCTTCATTTCGCTTGAGGCCGGCATTTCGGCCGCTTGTACAACCTCTACTTTTTTCTTCTCCTTGGCGAGATTATCGAGAGCCTTCAGGCTACCTTCCTGCGCTCGGATTGAATCGATGTATGACAAGTGCTTCTCGTGACTCATCTTTTTCACGGCGTACATTGCCTGCAATTCAAAGAAGAATGAGAACAGGCGAATCTCAAACTTCTGATTCGGCATTCTAGCCAAGTCATTTTGGTGAGTGGTAAGGCGACTCAGTGTTTGTTCCAGTCGCTGCTCGATGACTTCGATGGGTGGCGGAACTCTGCTGTTGATCACATCCCGTTCCTCACGCATTTTACTTCCGGCATCCCTGAACGAACGGAACTGATTGAGCAATTTTTGTCTCTCTTTGCTCATTCCGCGTGATTGCTGAACTATCACCCGCATTGATTGCACGAGGGTGATGGTCGATGCACGCTCATTCTTCAACGACTCGTGCTCCTGTTCAAGTGCACGAATAGAGGCCCTGAAGTCACCCAACCGCTCCTCGATTTCATGAGTTGCAAGGTCTAACAGGTCGTCGAATAGGCCCACTTTAGGCTTTCGTGACTTTAGTTGTTTTTTCTCAGCGCTCATTCGTCACCCCCCCTTGCATCTGGCTTGGGTGGCTCAGCCGAGCGTCGTTTCACTGTACACGCACCACCGCCTCTTACTCGATTTGCATCAGCGAGCAAGTCGGGGTATCCGGACCCGAGGTCGCCGAATCCATCCTTCAATCTCCTTTCCCAATAGGTAATCGCGCTATCCGATTGTGCAGAAAGGGTGCGAGCGCGCTCCATCTGGCGCACACCATCACGCATTTCTTCACGCTTCTCGATGTAATCTTGGTGAATTGGATTATTCTTCTCGACGTACTCAATCATCCGCTCGTGAGCCTTGTCAGCTGCTTTGAACAACTTCTGCATGCGCCTGCGCGCATCGATGTAATCAGCAACTTCAGGATTCGCCTTGCGGCGTTTTTTCAACCATTCATCATTTGAGGCGAGGATTGCCTTCCTCTCCGCCAGCAATTTCCGCTCATCCAGCAGTGAGAGTGCCCCAATTTCGATTCTATCTTCAATTTGAGCCAGTTTCTCCTCCAATTTCTCCTTGGCCCACTTTGGGTCAAGTGATTTCATGCCTCCTGACTCAGCGAGCATCTCTCTGAGAGCGGTGGTCTCCTTCAACAGGGCCCGAGCCTCATCTCTGGCCTTATCCCGCTTCTCCTTCAGTTCAGCGACCTTGTTGGTGGTAGAATCGCGAGCGAGACGGAGTTTTTCGACATCTGGAGACAGTATGTCAGCAGCCTCCTTATTCTTGCGTTCAATTTCAGGAAGAATCTCTGCAAGACTGCGTCTGCGGGCGAGAATCGCCTCGGCCAAAGCCTCGGGCGTGACGGCAAGCAGTGCATCAAGGTCCATGCGAACGGTCTCCGGAACTTGCTGATGCGGATAAAGGTTCAGCGCCTCACCCGCGCGCACGAGGAAAGTGCCTTCAACCCCCTCGTCGCCCGACATGGTATGACCGGGAGGTTTCCTTCGGGCTTGTTCACCGTCACTATTCTGTTGTTATCGGCCTTGCTTCCACTTGCATCCGCATCCGGGGGGGGTCTGTTGTTGACCTCTTCAAGCCTCATTATCGAGGGTGACCAAGAGATTGGTGTGGGGACTGTGAATGCAAGTATCGAAGTCACTTCTATGGGCCAATCTTCCAACGGTTCGCTTGAGATGCAATTCGAAACAATTTCTGGAACGCCGTTAGCCTTAGAAAATCGCACCATCAACCTCACAACCGACCAATCAAGCATCGAATTATTCAGCATCATCGATGTACCAATCGGGCAACATTTGCTCACCTTGCGCCTTTGGGGGGACGTGGGGATACCTGATTCCGAGAATCTTACCGTAGTCACTCGATTGATTACCCGATTGGCTCCAGCGTCACTCTCAGTTTCACCGTCTTCATCCTGGACTCTGACCGGGCTTGACGGTGGCAGTGGCAATGCAAGCGGCAATCAGACCATCCGTGATGGAGATTTGTTACAGTTGCAGGCGACGATCTCCAACGAGGGAGGGGTGAATTGGACTGGATTGGTACAAGTCTGGCATACCCCAGTCCAAGGCCAAGCGATTATGTCGCTGAACAGCAGTGTCAGCATTGTCGGTGGCTCATCGACTGTCGTCAACCACACCCTCGGCCCATTATCCGAAGGAAATCATCAGTTGCAGGTGTTGATTCCTAATTCGGGGGATGGAGATGCCAGCGACGATTCGGATTCAGTGTCTTTCTCGGTGGGCCCGCCACCTCTTGCTCGCCTGACATTGGGTGGAGTGGCGGATGTAAGCGACCCTTCCCTCGATGATGAGGTGACATGGAACCTGAGCATCACCAATAGTGGTGAGGCCAATTGGTCCGGTTCACTCACCTGTGAGCACCCTGCAGGCATTGAGGTGACTAACCAATCGCTGATGATTGCAGTTGGTCAATCTTGGAATGATTCTGTGATAATCAACGTCCGACCGGGCTCCTTCTCGTGTTCCTCAACTGATTCGCAGCGAATCCACGATGATTCGGTCACCATTTTTTCGCACGACTACGATATGGCAGCCGGTCATCTGGTCCCTGCCTCAACCAGTGGATTGGCCGCACATGGCGGCCCATTCCATGTCGGAGATGTGGTGCCACTCTCAGTTCTGGTTCACAATGAGGGGGACCAAACCGGCGGTGGTGAATTGCAAATTCGCGAAGGCGAGGAGGGCGGTGGTTTTGGGTCATGGTTTGCCGGCACCACGCTAACTTTCGATGTCGGTTCATCGCGTGAACTTGAGAACCCGCTGACTCCGCTGAACTCTGGAAATCGGTCCATAGAGTGGAGGGTTGTAAGCGATGACAGCCTAGTTGATGCGAATCTTACGGGCACATTATCACTTGTGATAATCCCAGCGCAGACGCTGGAAGTAACCCTCACCGTTGGCACCTGGACTTTGGCCGACGGCCTGTCATTGTCATTGGAATCCACCCTAGGAGATGGTCGTGAGCGAATGGTGACTATGGAAGTAGGAACCACCGATTCGGCGGGTGACAGAGTACAGATTTCCGCCTATATCTTACTCGCTACGGGAACGCGCTCATTCTCATTTGACTTGGGCCAGCCTTCCTCAGCCCACACCGCTTGGGTGCGAGCCACGCCAATAGGCTGGACGGCTGCAGGTGATGGCTACGATAGTGACTCATTGACTCGACCAGAGGTGATAGCAG
>CAUZSM010000042.1:0-13352 GCA_963582685.1 Candidatus Thalassarchaeaceae archaeon
TACAGCAGTAGACTCGGTGCTCGACACTTTCCTCGGTTAGACCAAGAATTACCAACAGAATCAGGAGTTGCGTGAATGGGTCGCTTGACTACTCAAATGATGTCGCGACTAACCGCTGCGGGAGCGCTTGCGAATATCGACGATGCGGTCCAATCGCTTGCGGATTTGCAGGCGGTCCACCTTTGCGATTACACGGGTGACGAGGAAGGCATGAGACTTGGTAAACCCAATGAGGCATCAGAGAAGATTGGCCGTGACTTGAATCGCTACCGCAGTGCATCAACACAACTCGATGTAGAGATTCCCAAAGTCCCGCTCAAGGCCACTTCAGTTCGCCAACAATTGGATGGAGAGCTGTCGATGGTAGTAGACGAAATCATCAGCGTATCTGATCGCATTGAATCTGTAAACAGCGAGTTATCGTCAATTGAAGAGGAACAAGGCGCTCTTGCACTCTTGGCCCCGTTGGATATTGACCTTGAACTGCTTTCAGGATACGATAGCCTCACCGCTTTCACAGGCACCGTCAAGGATGCCGCAGCCGCCAAATCATCAGCTGGTGAAGGTATTGCCTTCGTCGTTGGATCCAAGCCTACAGTTGCCGCAGTATTCTGCGAGAACGACGCCGCTGCCGAGGTTCAATCGGCACTGGAGGACGCTGGATTCGTCGCCTCTACCGTACCAGAGGGGGAGGGGCCAATCGGCGCTCGCCTCTCAGAACTCTCCTCGCAGAGCGAATCGCTGTTCTCTGAGAGGGCGGATTTGCAGGCAAGCCTCGATGCGTTGAGCGCAGAAGACGGTCTTACCTTGCTAGGTGGCATCGAAATGCTGGAGCGGGATATGCAGTTGGCACTCGGTCCGATTCGTGTCGCTACCAGCGAGCACGCTTTCGTCATCGATGGCTGGGTTGAAACCTCTCGAACCGATGAGATTCGAGAAGTGCTCTCCAAGTCCTGCCTTTACGTTGACATTGAGCAGTTCAAAATCACCCCCGGTGGTGGTGGGCATGGTCTTCACGACACCGAGGTCCAACTTCCTCCAATCAAGTTCGTTGACCGTAACAAGTCCAAGCCGATGGAACTCATCACCGACCTGATGGGTCGCCCACGTTACGGCAAGGTCGACCCTACTCTGTTCATTTTCTTCACTTACCCACTATTCTTCGGTCTGATGCTCGGTGACATGGCCTATGGTGCCGCCACCATGATGATTGCATTCCTTCTTTACAGGAGCATCGGTCACACTGAGAATGGATTTTTGGCTTCGAAGTTTGTTGCCTACATCGGCTTCTCAGCGGTAATCTTTGGCTACCTTTACGGTGAGGTCGCTGGATTCGTAGTCTTGCCTCACGGAATTTGTATCGGTGATGGCTTTGGTAGTCTCGTCACCGCGCACGCGTGCGAGGCAGCAGGAGGACATTGGGGTTGGGTGGAATCCCATGCGCCGGGTTGGCTTGCTTGGCTCTCAAACCTCTACCCCAATGGTGGCGAGTTCCACTTGACGACCAACGATTTGGACATTTTCTCCTTCGTGGGCGTGCATGGACTACCGTTTGGCCTTGAGTTGGCCTACCCATACCACCGAGTCCTGCCTGCAGCAGAAGGTGGCAATCTGGAGGGCCTTGTTCTTCTCACCATCTACATGGGTGTATTCCACGTGCTGCTCGGACTGTGCATCGGATTCCGTGACATCTGGCTGTATGGAGACAGTCACGGCAACGCTGGTCCGATGGTGGCGATATTCGACCGCGGCTCGTGGTTATTGCTCCTATTCGGCGGCTTCATGTTCGCGTATTCCTTCATGGTGCTGAGAACGTCTCCAGGTGACCAAAACTACGTTGAATTCCTCTCATCGATGGGGAGTATCGGTTCGGTCCTCATGGCAATCGGTTTGCTGTTCCTAATCTATGCCGGTTACAAATACCACGGGATGCCGCCAATCATCGCAGCGATGATTGGCCCCATAGAAGGGGTTGGCATCATGTCGAACGTCATCTCATACGTGCGTCTATTCGCTGTTGGTGTGGCCGGGGTCAAAATTGCTGAGACCGGCAACGACATGCTGTACGGACACGTTGACTCAGAAGGCCACGCAACTGGCTTGGTAGGAGTATTGGAGACTCTAGCATATCACGACATCTCTGGTCTGCTGCTGCTACTCCTGTTGCTGCCTGTCATCATTCCTTTCGTGGTAAAATTCGGTAAGATTCCACTACCGGGCAACATTTCCTTCGGCAAAATGTTCCTTGCTGGCTTCCTACTCTCGGGTATTCTTGGCTACGCCCTCGGCGTCGGCAGTAGCGTCTTCATGCTGCTAGTATTGCTATTCGGTTGGCTACTAGTGCAAGGTTTCGCCTTGGGCCTCGGTCTGTTGAGTCCCAATATCCACACCACTCGGTTGCACCTCGTCGAGTGGATGAAGCAGTTCTACGAGGTGGCTGGTGAGAAGTTCTCACCGTTCGGATTCACCGCGGCTGCGGTTGAGGTGGAGTAATCAGGTTCCAGTGAATATACGTTGGAAAAAATGGAGGAATGATAGAATGAATAAGATGAAGTGGGCAAGAAAAGGGCTGCTAATCCTGCTTGTGCTGACCATAATCGCTGTAGTGGCTGACTCAGCCGCTGCGCAAGAAGGCGCAGATGGAGATAGTGGAGCAAGTACGGAAGCAATGGCGAAGTTGGGCGCAGGCATCGCGCTGGCTGGCGGTTGTATCGGAACAGGTTTGGGACAGGGACCAATTGGTGCCGCCGCTGTCGGCTGGATTGCCGAAGACGGCTCCAAGTTCGGCCTTGCCTTGCTGTTCACTGTGCTGCCCGAGACCATCCTTATCTTCGGATTCTTGGCGATGTTCCTATTGTGAGCATCCTGAGATGAAGATTGATGAGAATAGGGAGGCGAGTAGAGATGACATTGAACGCATTAGCAGATGACATCGCCACTGCGGCGAAGAAGGAGGCGAAAGCCGTCGTCAACTCCGCGAAGAAGGAGGCGAAGCGTATCTTGGCTGAAGCGGAACATGAGGCGCAGTCGGAACGCGACGAGATGATTTCCAAGGCAGAACGTGAGTGCGCTCAAATCAAGACTGAAACCGTCGCTTCGGCTAGGCAGTCTAACCAGAAATCGATGCTCATTGCGCGCAGAGTCGAACTTGACGGCACCAAGGAAGCGGTGCGAGAGACGGTTGGCTCAGCTAGACTGAAGAGTCGCGCAACGTTGCTGAAGTCGCTGTTTGAAGATGCGAAGAACACGGCAGATTCGGACATGGTTTTGCGACCAGTCAGCCTCGATCGTGTGGCACTGGAGCGAGTTGGAAGCAGCTTCGTATTTGGTGACGACGTCGATGGCCTTGGCGGCTTTGTATTGGAGAGTAAAGACGGTTCAGTCGTCTTGGACTACCGTTTCGATGGTAGGTTGGAGGAGTCGTGGATTGCGGCTCTGCCAAACGTGACATCTGTACTATTTGAGTAGAGAATAATGGAGTGATAAATATGGCAACTGTATCAGTGGGACAGTCCAATTGGGCCAACGCATCAGCGCGTGGTAAGGCTCGGAAGGCCGGGCTGATTGACTCTACCCGCATGCGCCAGTTGCTACAGCAGTCTCCTGACGCTATCGCGACCAGCATCGCGGAGTTTGGCTATCGGGAAGAACTCGACAAGTATGCCGACAGGTTGAGCGGCGTCGATTTGGTCGAGGCTGCATTGAATCACAACATGGACCGAGACCTGAATCAGGTGCTTTCGTTCTGTCAAGGACACTTGAAGGGACTCGTAGCCATCTATGTGGAGAGATTCACCTATCAGAAGGTGAAGACTGCTCTCAGAGCAATCCGCAGTGGTGTTTCGCTGGAAGCGGTTTCTAGTCAGGTACTTCCTGAAGAGAACGAAGCAAATCTCCCTTGGTTGGAGTTGGTCAGCAACTCGGATAACCTGCAGGAGGCTGCTTCGGCGCTTGCCGGGACCAAGTATGGACTCGCTCTTGCCAATGTGGACGGGAGCGACGACTTGATGGCGTACGAGGACGCGCTCGACCGGCATTACTACTCCTCCGCGACCAAGAAGTTCCGTGAAGGTACCACCCGCCATCCTGTGTTGCTGCGTTACCTGCGCACAGAAATAGACCATCGAAATATAATCAATTTATTCCGCGCTCTCAGACAGGGGATGTCATCCGAAGAGCGCAACGAATTGATGCTTGTTGGTGGTAAGGCGATTACATCGACATTCCTCCGTCAGGCGGCGGAGGCAGAAAGTGGAGAAGCACTGCTTGAAGTGCTGAGACGAGCGCCCGGTTTCGATGACAGTGGCTTTGACGAGGCGTTGATAGAGTCGAATGAGAGAGGAACTCTCGACCCGATTGTGAGCGTGCTCACCAGTCAGCGTCTGAATCTTCTGAATCGGATGAATATGCTCAATCCCCTGTCGGCATTCCCGGTGATTTACTACATTGAAAGCAAGGTGCTTGAGGTGCAGAATCTGCGCCTGATTGTGCGAGGGAAGGCTGCTGGCCTGACCCAAGAGGACATCGAAGCACATCTAGAATATTGAATAGGAGGTGAAGGCAGATGGAGATAGCAGTAATCGGTAATCCCGAATTCACGCTCGGCTTCCAACTCGCCGGCATCACCAGCATACACAATCCATCAGATTCGGAGCATACTGAATCCGTCCTTCGTGAGTTGTTAGGCTCAAGCGAGGTCGGTATTGTAGTAATTGATTCTGATGACATGGCGCAGTTACCAGAGAGACTGCGCCAGCGGCTGTCTGACAGCATTACCCCCACGTTCCTTGGTATTGGCACCACCGAGGATACCACCCTGCGGGATTCTATCCGCAAGGCTATCGGAGTGGATCTCTGGAAATAATGCCAATGATGAGGAAGTGAAGAAATGAGTGAACAAGGACAAATTTACCGCATATCTGGACCTGTCGTGACCGCAATAGGAGTCGAAGTTCGAATGTTCGACCTTGTGCGTGTAGGCGATGAGGGACTGATGGGCGAAGTGATTGAACTGCATGGTGACAAAGCGATTATTCAGGTGTATGAGGACACATCTGGTATTCGACCTGGAGAACCGGTCGTGAATACCGGTAACACGCTGTCGGTGCAACTGGGGCCGGGTCTGCTGACGCAGATTTACGACGGTATCCAGCGACCGCTGGCGACTCTTGAGGAGAAGATGGGTGTATTCATCACCCGCGGTGTCGATGCAGACGGACTGGATATGGAAAGGGTCTGGGATTTCGTACCCACGGTAGAGAAGGGAGACAACGTATCAGGCGGTGACGTCATCGGCACTGTGCAAGAGACCGAGACAATCCTGCACAAAGTCATGGTCCCGCCCGACAAGCAAGGTGAAGTCACCTCAATCGATGGCGGTGAATTTACCGTCACTGACACGGTCTGCACACTTTCTGATGGCAGCGAACTGGCGATGATGCAGTTGTGGCCAGTTCGTACTCCTCGACCGTTCATTCGCAAGCACGCGCCGAACATTCCACTGATTACCGGTCAGCGCATCCTCGATTTCCTATTCCCGCTGGCTAAGGGTGGCACAGCAGGTATCCCCGGCCCATTCGGCAGTGGAAAAACTGTGACTCAGCAGGCATTGGCCAAGTGGGCTGACGCGCAGATTGTTGTCTACATCGGCTGCGGAGAGCGCGGCAACGAGATGACTGAGGTGTTGACTGAGTTCCCCGAACTCAAGGACCCCCACACCGGCAAGCCGCTGATGGAGCGCACCTGCATGATTGCCAACACGTCGAACATGCCTGTGGCCGCTCGCGAAGCGAGCGTGTACACTGGAATCACTATCGCTGAGTACTACCGAGATATGGGCTACGACGTTGCCCTGATGGCTGACTCAACTTCGCGTTGGGCAGAAGCCATGCGCGAGATTTCCAGCCGTTTGGAAGAGATGCCCGGTGAGGAAGGATATCCAGCTTACTTGTCGAGTCGCCTTGCCGAGTTCTACGAACGGGCCGGCCGAGTTGAGACGTTGTCAGGAGACGACGGCTCTGTGTCGGTTATCGGTGCTGTATCGCCACCCGGTGGAGATATTTCTGAGCCGGTCAGCCAAGGTACCCTGCGCATCGTCAAGGTGTTCTGGGGCCTAGACGCCGGATTGGCGCGTCAGCGTCACTTCCCGTCGATCAACTGGCTACAGTCGTACAGTCTGTACCCGCAATCGCTCGACGCTTGGTATCGCGATAACATCGCCTCGGACTTCCCCGAAGTGCGGACCGAAATCAGCAGCCTTCTACAGGTCGAATCCGAACTGCAGGAAATCGTACAACTGGTCGGCTCCGATGCTCTGCCTATTGACCAGCAACTGACTCTTGAGGTAGCGCGAATGATTCGTGAGTATTTCCTACAGCAGAACGCATTCCACCCGGTGGACACCTACTCCACACTCAATTTGCAGTACAGCATGGTGAAAGCGATTCTCACTTTCCAATCTGAGGCCAAGAAGGCTCTTGCCAGCGGCGCCCTACTCGAGGACGTTGTGAACGTTCAGTCGCGGACTGACCTGATGCGCGGCCGCTTTGAGGAAGGTTACGACAAGGTTCTAGATGAACTCGTGGCAACGATGTGCTCCGAGATTCAAAAAGCGGTGGAGGCCGCTTGAAGGAGGGATGAATATGAGTGAAAAGGAATATCGAACAATAACGGACGTCAAGGGACCACTGGTCTTCCTGAAGGACACCGAACCGGTGGCCTTCGGCGAGATTGTCAGCCTCAGGTTGAGCGATGGTAGCATAAAGAACGGACAGGTACTCGACACCAGTCACGACACAGTTGTCGTGCAGGTGTTCGAAGGTACATCTGGTATTGACCTGCAGACCGGGGTGAAGTTCCTCGGAGACGTGTTCAAACTGCCTGTGAGCAAGGACCTCATCGGCCGTATCCTTTCGGGTTCTGGAAAACCTCGAGACGATGGGCCGGATATCGTTCCTGAATCCCACGCCGACATCATCGGTGCTGCGATTAACCCCTACAGTCGACAATCACCCGAGCAGTTCATTCAGACGGGAATTTCGGCTATTGATGCTTGCACCACGCTGGTCAGAGGCCAGAAGTTGCCGATTTTCTCGGCTTCAGGTTTGCCGCATAATGACATCGCGCTACAGATTGCTCGTCAGGCCAAACTCATCGACAGCGACGATGACTTCGTCGTCGTATTCTGTGCGATGGGAATCACCGCTGAGGAGTACAATTTCTTCGTGCACGACCTTGAGCGCACCGGCGCTCTGGAGAATGCGGTATTGTTCGTCAATCTCGCCGACGACCCGGCGGTTGAGCGACTAATCACCCCGCGTCTGGCTCTGACCGCCGCAGAGTACCTCGCTTTCGAGCAAGGCTACCACGTGCTGGTCATCTACACTGACATGACGAACTATTGTGAGTCGCTACGACAGATTGGCGCTGCCCGGGAAGAGGTTCCGGGACGACGTGGTTATCCAGGATACATGTACACTGACCTAGCCATGCTCTACGAGCGGGCTGGGATCGTCAAGGGGAAAGCCGGGTCAATCACCCAGTTCCCTATTCTGACCATGCCCGGTGACGATATCACCCACCCAATTCCGGACCTCTCCGGTTACATCACCGAGGGTCAAATCGTGATTTCCCGAGAGTTGCACCAGAAGGGTATCTTCCCTCCAATCAACGTGCTGCCTTCGCTGTCGCGCCTGATGAACGCCGGAATCGGCCCCGAGCAGACGCGCGAGGACCACAAGTCGGTTTCCGACCAGTTGTACGCTGCCTACGCGCAGGGACGTGAACTGCGTGGTCTGGTCGCCATCGTCGGTGAGGATGCGCTCAACGATCGTGACCGACAGATGCTGAAATTCGCTGACATCTTTGAGGACCGATTCCTTCGACAGAGCAGGGACGAGGACCGTTCGATTATCGAAACCCTCGACCTCGCTTGGGAATTGTTGGCTAACATCGACTCAAAGTATCTGGTCAGACTTGACCAGAAGTGGATTGACAAGTACCACCCGACTGAGAAGAAGGAGTGAATGAGATTCCCGTTACCGGCACAAAGAGGTGAGAAAAGATGGCGCTAGACATCCAACCAACTCGCAGCGAGTTGATCAACCTCAAGCGACGCATCAAGCAGACTGAGAACGGCTACAAACTACTGAAGATGAAGCGGGACGGTCTGTTCCATGAGTTCCGCTCGTTGCTCACCGAGATGATTGAAGCGAAGGAAGGACTGGTGGTCATCTATCGTCAAGCGAAGCGGGCTATTTCGCTCGCCTCGGCAATCGAAGGTGGCCTGTCTGTGAAGAGCGCCGCCATAGCGGTTGCAGAACACCCGGAGGTCGAGGTTCGGCGGCACAACATCATGGGAGTCGTCGTACCGAAAGTCGAGGGCCACCACCTGTCACAAACAATGGCTGAACGAGGGTTGGGACTTGTCGGCGGCTCGCCCTACATCGACGAGGCGGCTGACTCGTACGGCAGCCTCATCGTGAGTATCGTCAAGGCGGCGGAGATGGAATCCACGTTGAAGCGGCTGCTGGTCGAGATTGAATCGACCAAGCGCAGGGTCAACGCGCTTGAGTACAAGGTCCTCCCCGAAATGGAAGAAGCCCGGGAGTTCATCCAACTTCGCCTTGAGGAAGTCGAGAGAGAGGAGACTTTCCGACTCAAGCGATTCAAGAACAAGTGAGCAGGGTCTACGACCCTGCTCTCCACATATCTGTGGCGTGGGTGTAATAGCGGTTGAGTAGTGGCTTAGTTGCCGGGGTGCACTGTTTGAGCGGAGCGGACGCAGATTCTCCGACGGTTGATGATACAGTGAGTGATACCTCAGAACAGGAGCTGAAGCCACTTCGAATCGACCAGGAGTTGTGGCCCCCCCGCGAGATGCTTGGTCGTATCATTGACCGATATTTCATCAGACATGATGAGGCTGCAGGTGCTGAACTTGCTTGGCACGTAGGTGTGCATGCCGACCAGAACGATGCTCATCAATCCCTTTTGGGATTGAACAAGCGGTTGTCCCATCTGTCGTGGGTTGCTATTCTGCAAGAGAGTGACCCCTACGTAGTGGTAATTCTGCCTGAGCCGCCTATGCAAAATGCTCTGTCATTTTGGCAACATGTTCTCGCATGGGGAGCATTCTTCCTTTTCACAATATTAGCAGGCTCTTCTTGGCTTGTTGTGCAGCGTTCAGGAACTCTGATGCTAGATTCAGCGAACCTGCTCGATTCTGTTATTTGGTTCGCTGCACCATTGACTGGTTCACTACTGATGGCCAGCGAATTACGTCGAATGGTTGGCAGTAATCGTGGACTTGAAGTCGGACCTTTGATGCCGATTGGTATCCCATTCATCCTTACTCCCAGTGCACCGATTTGGCCCTTTGCAATCATTGCAAGCATGGGTATGCGCAGAGAGGACCTGCTCCCGTTCAAACAGCGCGCGCACCTAGCGGCGGTGAGCCTAACAGCACCAATCACCATGATTGTGCTTGGAACTGCAATGTCCGTTGCCGGACTGTTGATGACGCCGACCAGTGTGCCGTCGTTATCCAGCATCCCGGCTTCAATCTCATTGAATCCAATCGCTAACCTTGTCGTATCCTTCTTGGTTCCAGCAGATGAAATCGCACTACGCTCAAACTGGTTGCATCCTCTTGGCTTGGCTGGCGTTGGCCTATCCATCCTCGGTTGGGTATTGCTTCTGCCGTTCCCGAGGATGCCGGGTGACCGCATTATCCATGCTCTTCTCGGACCAGAAAAGGCGTCCGAAAGCAGCACTCAGACCCTATTGTTCGTGCTTGTTCTACTGATTACAATCTATGTGATACTCAATGGTTCATATTGGCCTTGGCTCATTATTGTGGTATTTTCCGCTTGGCGTCGTTTCTCAGAAGATGGACCGCACGTAGCCCTCGTCCTAGATGAGACCAAGCAACTTCCAGACTCCACTCGAAACTCAGTTGGTATTGTGCTGGTGATGGCGATGCTATTGGCCTTCCCGGGAATGATGCCTGTGCAGGCAGTCAGTGATTGGGATGAGGGGTTGGATACCTCCGATTGGCCCGATGAGTTCTCTCTTGTGGCCGGCGAGACCTCTCCAATCGTGCTACCTCTAGCACCGACTGGTGTAGTCCCCATCGATTTGACGATTAGAGTCGAGGTGACTAGGTCTATCTCTGGATTCAACTACGAAATCGATTGCCCCGGCGACGTCATCGAGACCTCAGCAGTCTTTGAGTGTCAGGTAGATGCAGTTGAGCGTCTCAACACAGACCCTCTGCTGCTTAACGTCGGTGCAGCAGCATTCCCAGCGGGACAGATTCAATTTCATATTCTGGTTTACCAGCGTGGCGGCCTTCCCATTGTCTCTCACGATGTTCTAGTCACTCAGCAGGAAGGTGCGATGCCTTTGGCTACCGGCTGGACATGGGATAGCAGGATGCTTGACCCGACCCTTTGCACCACCATACGCGGCGACGCCGAGTTTGGGATGAACCTCTCATTGGAGCATCCACTCTGGTCATTCGCTGGCTCAAGTCAGATTGCTGCCGGTGAGGAAACGGATGTCTGTATCACAGGTGTTCCCGGCTCACTTGTTGACCTGCCAAGCACCGCCACCCCCAATGGAATTGCTGGGAGTCATTGGTCTGCGAGCATTGGTCACGATGTTCTGGCACCAGATCTGTATGTAACAATGGATGATGGTGGCACATACGTCTGGCGGATGTTCATTGATGGGCTATTCCGCAACTACAGCGCAGGCACCTACTACGACGAGGTATTGTCCAGACACGCTGGCCGGACTTGGCTGTGGAGTGAGGATGGGGAAGTGCTTGATTGCCCGCTCGGTGATGAGCCAAGAGAGCCCGAGCGGGATGAGAATGGCTCATGGGTGATTGACCTCACCGAGATGCCACAGGCTGTTGTGCCGATGGATTCTGAAAATGGCACTGCGATATGGCCTGACCACGGTTTGTTCATAATTTGCGAGGATTCTGCAAATGCGATACGACAATTTGGCCCAGCACCGGCGACTCTAGCCGTCAAGTCTTGGATTGATTTACTTCCGTTCATCAATACGACGTTGATTAGTCACGCGTCTGAAGACGTGGTGCTTGCCAAGCGATACCACGGCGATGTCGAGGCATCAATCGCTTGGAATCTCACTTCAAATCTGACGGTACCGGCCAACTCCACCTTATTGTTGGAGTTCGGTGAGGAAAGACCGGAAGTTCACCGAGTCGCTTGGGTGGAATCTGATGAAACCATATGGTATCTGCATCTAGCAGCATGGTGCATCGCGGAGGAAGGTTGTGAAAACCTAGCCCCCCACGGCGGTGATGAATGATGCGAGTCGCAGTTCTTGGAGTCGGTGCAGTAGGCAGCCTGATTGCCGCTCGGATGGCACAGGCAGGCTGTGAAATGCTGCTTTGTGCGCGTGGGGATGCTGCTCACGCATTGCAAGCGGTTGGGTTATTGTTGGAGAAGCCCGATGGGCGTACGGTTGCTTTGGCTCCCGACCGCTGGGCTGTTATCGATACAGGCGAAGGCAAGGTACCCAGCGAATGGTTGGGCTGGGCCGACTTTGCGATTCTATGTGGCAAGAGTTACCAGACACAGGAGTTGTGTCGAATAGCAGAGCAGGTGCTGGCAATCGATGGCCTTGCACTATCACTTTCCAATGGCCTTGGTCATATGGAGCGGCTCATCGGTCATGTGGGCAAGCATAGGGTGCTCGGGGCTTCGACCACACATGGTGTGATTAGCATCGGGCCTGGTGAGGTACGTTGGACATCTCCGGGCCGAATTGACATCGGCGCTCCCGAAGGGAGCGACCTTGAGCCAGTTGAGCCACGAGTTGACCGTCTGTTGTCGGCATTTGATGAAGGTGATTTGGAGCCGGGATGGTCAGAGGAGATTGACAAGACCATCTGGGTCAAACTGCTGTTGAATGTCGCCATCAACCCAGTATGTGCCATCGCCGGTGTGCCAAATGGTGCGATGCTTGAGCAGCCTGAACTGTTTGAGGCAGGGCTTGCTGCGATGGAGGAAGCGGCGATGGTAGCAAGCGCTGAGGGCGTTGACATGAGCGATATTGACCTTGCTGCAGTGCTTGAAGATCTGTGTAAGCGGACTGCTGGCAACCGGGTATCGATGTTACAGGATTTGATGGCGGGCAGAATCACCGAAGTTGACAGCATATGTGGAGAAGTGATTCGCCGCGGCGAGGAGTTGGGCATCTCAACTCCGCGAAATCAGACTCTACTCGCATTGGTCAAAGGCATCGAAGTATCATCGAATTACGACTGATACCAACCCAGCGGCAGTCGGGCCAGTCTGGCAATTCACTCATGGTCGAGGTTGTAGTGCAGACCAATATTCTCTTGCCGCAGCAAAGCTGCATTTGTCACTAGACTAGCAACATGTACCATGTTGCGCAATTCGATGATCTCTTGACTTGGCAAACAACTTCGCCAAATACGGTCCACTTCATCAGTAAGATGAGCGAGTCTGCGCTGCGCTCTTTGCAATCTAGCATCCCGCTTGACTATCCCGACATCGTCAGTCATTGTCGCCTGCAAGGCGGCCCGGTCTGTGGACAGCGGCGCGTGTTCAAGCATATCTTGTAATCCCTCAGCGCGCCATGGCGGCAAGCCGGTTGCGGTATTCCCAGACGTTTGGGTGAGGTCACCAATGACCACTTCTGCACATTTCTGCGAGTAAACAACCGCCTCAATAAGTGAGTTGCTGGCGAGTCTATTTGCCCCATGAAGACCGGTTCTCGCAGCCTCACCAATTGCATATAGACCGGAATATTGCAACTCATCACCACCCTCGGGTGCTTGTTGTGCCCGACCATGTTTGTCAACAGAAATTCCACCAACCATGTAATGGGCAGCAGGGGCGACAGGTAGTGGGTGTTCACCGAGTCTCAAACCATGCCTAGCGAGTCTTGCTGCGACAGTAGGGAACCTCTTACTCATTTCATCAGCATCGAGGTGCTCGGTTACCAACCAAACATAATTATCTCCGGCCCGCTTCATCTCGGCATCTGCAGCTCTAGCAACAATGTCTCTAGTTGCTAGGCTCCCGCGCGGGTCAGCACTGAGCATGAATGAGAACTGTGCGGGGTCTGAGGTTGCATCATCGACAACCCTCCAGGCTGCTAAGTCCCGCTCCGACATCAGCACCGCACCGTGTCCGCGAACCGCCTCGGTAATCAGAAAAGGTCTCTCACCGGGCACGGCCAGAGCGGTCGGATGGAACTGCACAAACTCAAGGTCTCTGACCACCGCTCCTGCCCGTTGCGCCATCGCAATACCATCGCCTGTTGCTACATTTGGATTGGTAGTTTGT